>JANXZJ010000067.1 GCA_025355585.1 Mariniphaga sp.
ATACAAAAAGACATAGTGTGGATACTTGCCTTTAAAGTACTGATTTCTAAGGTCTTAATAAAATATTTTAATCACAAGTTATTGACAATTAGTAAATTAAATTGTTAATAACGTTTTGTATTTCAACCCTTAATTCGCATTTGTAATTAAAACACAGATCAGCCATCGAAATGCGATATATTTGGCCGGTAAAAATTCAAAATTCGTAAAACCACCATTTCGTGAGACTATTAATGCAGATCCTGTTATTTCAATGCCTGATCGTTTGTCCATTCAGTGAATCCGCACAAGGAGAAACACCTGTTGATACTGCAGAGAAAGCGCTTCGTATGGCGAAAATAAACGAAAGTCAGTTGGGTGGCATCAAACAATTGCTCGTTGTTTTTAATGAAACGCCCGAACAAAACGCAGCTGTTTTGGTCGCGATGGAGAAGAAAAATAAACACTGGCAGGTGATTTTCGCCCCTGTGCCCGTGGGCATCGGACGAAAAGGGTTTGCTGCCCCCCATGCAAAACGCGAAGGTGATCAACAGTCGCCCAGCGGTTTTTTTCACCTGGGACAATTATTTTGCTACGATAAAATCGTCAATACAAGGATGCCGTTTATTCAGACAACATCGGAAGACAAATGGATTGACGACACCACTTCAGTAGATTACAACCGGCACGTCAGGGGTGCAACAACAGCAAAATCTTACGAGAACTTAAAAATAGGAAGCGACGAATATAAATATTGTATGGCGATTGAGTACAATATGCATCCCGTGGTGAAAGGTATGGGCAGTGCTATTTTTCTTCATTTGAGTGAAGGTGAAAAGCCAAATCCGAGTGCAGGCTGTGTGGTCGTAACCCAAAGCGATATGGAAAGATTGTTGAAATGGATGAACCCCGAATCGAAACCTTCAATTCTGATGGGAAATGAAAAAGTTTTAATGGAGGGAGTGGTGACACAATAATTTCGGGGAGTGACCGGGTGACTTTTCAATCAAGGGAACAAACGCTTGCTTAATTTGCTCAATTTATAAGCAGTCACCGGTCACATGAGGAGAGTGACCGGGTGACTTTTCAATCAACTGAACAAACGCTTGCAGACTTTGCTCAATTTATAAGCAGTCACCCGGTCACTTGCCAGCCCCCGCATACTATATCCGCAAACCCAATTCATCGATTAGTCCTTTGTTGATAAAGGATTCCTTTCGAATTCCTGAAATATCAAGTGCTGAAGAGAATTCCCAATCAGTGATTTGTTGAGCAATTCTTGCCTTAACAGGATTATTGTGAATATATTGGAAACACGTTTGCAAATGCGATTCATCCAAATTAAGGTCCACTCCGCCAACTTTGGACCGGTTTTGATATTTTAGCTTTTCACCATCAATACTTCCAAGCCAAATTGCTTTTGTATCTTCCCGGAACAATGATCCTGTGCGGTCTTGTTGAATATTAATTGCCCGGGTATAAGAACGGAGCATGGTGGCAATTGAATTATTGAGTTGATGCTGATTTGGTGGCTTTAAATTCCTGATGGCTGAAACCTCCTCATTTGCAGTTATTTTTTGACTTGTATTCTCCGTGTAACTTGTCTTTAAATTTTGTACCGCAATGATCAAATGAAAATAATTTGGCATCAGACACCAGGCTAAAACATCGGCAAAAGGGCAGATATGATTTTCTATCTTTTTAAGAAAATAATAGAAGTTAGCCTTCTGAAAGAAAATCCTTTCCTGGTTGTTGCCTTGGTTGTAAAGATGATAGATCTGGCCTTTATCGAGAACCATCGGGATAATTGTATTAGTGATCAAAATTTAAAAGCAATCGAAAGTGACCGGGTGAGTGTTCTGCCCTGAAGATTCACCCGGTCACTAGACATTACTTAGATTTGCTTACCCGATCCACCAGATATACAATCGACTGATGTGAAATTCCGGAGTGAAGACTCAGCCCGATTTCGCAGGTACGGCTCGTTGAATAGCCATTTTTAATACCTTCCGGCAGCTGTGATTTCAGGTTTCTCAATCCGTGCTCGTTAAGTTCAGGGAAAGAGAATCCACGGTCGCCCGCAAATCCACAGCAATTGGTTTCGGGAACCACAACTTTGGAAACACACTTTTCAGCCAGTTCAACCAGTTTATCTTCCAGTCCCATTTTCTTCATACTGCAAACCGGAAACACAGTAATGGTTTCATTGACGGGCGTAATATCAAGATATGGCAATAAATAATCCAGGATAAACTCAACCGGCTCATAGAGTTTGAGCGTCGGCGCCATGTTCTCTTTCATCGTAAAAAGGCAGGGACTCATATCGCAAAGGACCGGGTACTTTCCGTCCTCACTCGCATTGATCAGCGCGGCCTCCAGCTCATTCGATTTTTTGGTTCCGGCCTCCGTATAACCCTTGCTCGAAAATGCCATTCCGCAGCAAAGCGCATTCAGGTTTTCGGGGTAAATCACCTCGAAACCGGCCTTGTTTAATAGCTGAACCATCTTCTCCGAAAGCTGCTTTTCAGCGCGGTTTTCTTTGGAAACACCCATTGCACGGTTGATGCATGATGGGAAATAAACAACTTTACGCAAATTGTCAGATTTCGGAATCCTGTTTACATCAATCTCTTTGGCTCCTAAAGGCATAAATTGATTCCATCGCGGAATCCGGTTTCCGGACACGGTTCTCAATCCCCCGGAAATAGCTTTCATCACCGGAGTTCCCAATATTGAATGGAAAAACCCGACCACCGAAAGCGTTGATCTCGCAGCAGAAGTAACGCCGCTCATCCGGTCGGCAATCCAGACAGCCCGGTTTTGTCCGGAGCCTATTTCTTCTGTCCGTAAAGATTTTACAAGCTTTCCTGTGTCAATCTTCACAGGGCAACTTGTGGCGCACAACCCGTCGGTGGCGCACGTTTCATTGCCTTCATATTTGAAATCCTTCGCGAGCGAAGCTAAAATATGGGGTTCATAACCACTCTTGCGAAGGCTTGCCATTTCGCGGTAAACGACGATCCGCTGACGTGGTGTAAGTGTCAATTCGGCAGATACACAGGTTGGTTCGCAGAAACCGCACTCAATACATTTATCAATTTTTTCGCTTGCTGCGGGTATGGGTTTCAGGTTTTTCAGATGGGCTTCGGGATCGGCATTTAAAATCACCCCGGGGTTAAGCAGATTTTGGGGATCGAAAATATTTTTGATCTGCTTCATCAGTTCGAAGGCCTCGCCCCCCCACTCCATCTCCACGAACGGTGCCATGTTCCGCCCGGTCCCATGTTCGGCCTTCAGCGACCCATCGTATTTTGCCACCACCAGTTCTGCTACATCCGCCATGAATTTGCTGTAACGGTTTATCTCGCTTTCTAACCCAAAATCCTGTGTAAAGACAAAATGGAGGTTTCCTTCCAAAGCATGCCCGAAAATTACCGCCTCGTGATAACCCCATTTTTCGAAGAGCAGGTGCAGGTCGTGGGTAGCTTCCGCAAGTCGTTGTACGGGGAAAGCAACGTCTTCAATGATTACAGTAGTACCTGTTTTACGCATCGCCCCGACTGAAGGAAAGAGTCCTTTGCGGATTTTCCAAAGCAGCGCATATTCTGAAGGAACAGCTGTAAATTGAACAGGAATTTCAGATGGAATTGACTGAATTGTAGTAAGAATGATGGCAATCTGTTCATCGAGTTCGGTTTGCTGAAGCGCACGTGTTTCAACAAGAATGGCGCTGGCAGTAGCGCTAAGTGTTTTCAGATAAGCCGGCATCCCTTCGTGATCTTCAACAGATCTTAAACCGGCACGATCCATAATTTCGACGGCCGAAACGGGTGCTGACTTCAACAGCGATACTGCATTGCACGCTTTTTCAATATCGGAGAAAATCATCAGCGCACTTGCCCTGAACGGATGTTCCACCACGGTTTTATAGGTGATCCCGGCGATAAATCCGAGCGTCCCTTCAGAACCAATCATTAAATGTTCAATCACATCAAACGGATCGGAAAAATCAACGAGCGCATTAAGACTGTAACCTGTTGTATTTTTCATCCTGAACTTTCGGGAAATACGGCTGGCAAGCGGTTCGTTATCCTTGACCGATGTCACCATTTCGGCAATATTGCGAAGTAGCTGCGGGTGCGTTTCGCGGAAGTGCGCTTTACTTTCAGGATCGGCCGTATCAAGCAGCGTTCCATCGGCAAAAATGATGCGCATGCTGTCGACTGTTTTATACGAGTTTTCAGCCGTCCCACAGCACATGCCACTTGCATTATTTGCCGCAATACCACCGATCATGGCAGCATTAATCGAAGCCGGATCGGGACCAATCTTCCGGCCATAGGGTGCCAGCAAAGCATTTACACGCTCTCCGGTTAATCCAGGCTGCAACTTGATTTTAAATCCATTATCTGATATCTGATATTTCTTCCAGTGATTTCCGGCTATAACCAGCACCGAATCGGAAATAGCCTGGCCCGAAAGACTTGTGCCGGCAGCACGAAACGTTACGGAGATCGAAAGCTTGGAACTTTCCTTTAGGATCAGCGAAACCTCCAGCTCATCCTTTGCCTTGATGACTATTTTGGGGATAAGCCTGTAGAAACTGGCATCGGTGCCATACGCGAGTGTATGAAGGGGATCGTGATAGATTTGTTTAGGATCGATGACTTCCGCAAGTTGGTTATAAAGAGCCTTGTATTTACCGCTGAGCATGTTAAATTTTACTGAATTAGTCGGAGTAAAAATACATAAATATATTGTCAGCCAGCGCAAAATCACTTTAATGACAAACAATCCTGAAAACTTAAACCCAATATTTTCTGCTGATTTTTCAATAAAAATACATCAATACATGAGTGAAAAGCTTAGTTTTGCTGTATTACAGGTTGATGAATCACGATAAACCAATGATCATGATGAATACTTTCCTGGTAAATACATATGCCAAACAATTGAAAAAAATGAGGATATCTTTATTCTTAATGATGGTTCTGATAACATCATTCGCCTGTGCAAAAGAAAAACCACAGAATATTCAGCCGGTTACCACATTTACCAACCCGGTGTGGGACGGAGCCGATCCATGGATGTACAAATATGGCACTGACTACATCTATTGCTATTCGGCTAATAACTCGATCGTTCTATCCAAATCGAAGTCGATGATCCGAAAGGGCGAATTGAAAACCATCTGGAAGGCACCGGTTTCGGGATGGAACAGAAATTGTGTATGGGCACCCGAAATTCATTTTATCGGTGGTCACTGGTATGTCTATTATGCTGCTGGTGAATCGGGACCTCCTTTTATCCACCAACGCACAGGAGTCCTTCAATCTAAAACCGATGATGTATTCAGCGAATATGACGATATGGGTGCCTTGTACACGGGTGATAATCCAGAAGATCCATCTTCCAGCGTTTGGGCAATCGACATGACGGTTTTTGAACACAAAGGTAAACACTACGCAATATGGTCAGGCTGGATTAAAAACGAAGTGACCGATGCCACACAGCAACAACTGTATATTTCGGAAATGGAAAATCCTTACAAGATGAAGGGGAAACGGGTCAAACTATCATCACCTGTCGAAAGCTGGGAAACAGGAGGTCCGCTTAATTTAAATGAAGGTCCGGAAGTTCTGAAGAAGGATGACAACATATATGTCGTTTATTCATGCCGCGAGTCGTGGCTGGTTGATTACAGGCTTGGAATGCTCCAATTGATTCATCCGGATGGGAATTTACTGGATCCGGCAAATTGGAAAAAGACGGGGCCCGTCTTCACAGGAAATCCCCAGGTTTATGGAGTTGGCCATTGCTCATTTGTAAAGTCTCCCGATAACACCGAAGACTGGATTATTTACCATTCAAAGAAAAGCATGAAGTCTGGCTGGGAACGGGATGTAAGGATGCAACCATTTACCTGGAATGCAGATGGAACACCCCACTTCGGCACACCGGTTCCGGCAGGCCAAAAACAGCATATCCCTTCCGGAGAGGCTGTATCAAAATGAACCATATATTAGGAACACTTATAATGAATCAATTACCACATAAAACCAATAAATTGAACAAATGAAGAAACACCTTTTATTTCTGTTAATTGCCGGTTCACTGGCTTTTACTGCCTGCCAGGAAAAGCAGGTTGCAAAAACATCAAATGTGCGTTGGGGAGTTGAAAAAGCCCAACAATGGGGAAATGAAAATGGCTGGCTTCGTGGAAGCAATTTCAACCCGAGTACCGCTATCAATCAACTCGAAACATGGCAGGCCGAATCGTTTGATACGACGACGATTGATCGCGAACTTGGCTGGGCACAGGGAATTGGTATGAATGTGATGCGCGTATACCTGCACCATCTGGCCTGGGAGGTTGATAACAATGGGTTCAAAAAGAGGATGGATACCTATCTGAACATTGCCAGCAAGCATGGTATCAAAACGGTGTTTGTCTTTTTCGACGACTGCTGGAATCCTACCTACCAGGCAGGCAAACAACCAGATCCGAAACCAGGCGTTCACAATTCGGGCTGGGTACGCGATCCGGGCGATTTGCTTTATTCAGATACAACACTGATTAAGACGCTGGAAGCCTACGTGAAAGATGTATTAACCACTTTTAAAGACGATAAACGCATTGCTATCTGGGACTTATACAACGAACCCGGCAACTCAGGCTACGGAAACAAATCCTTACCCCTGCTTGAAAAGGTCTTCCAATGGGGTCGCGAGGTTAATCCTTCACAACCTTTATCCTCAGGAGTTTGGAATTTAAGTTTGAAAGAACTCAACAAATTCCAGGCAGAGAATTCGGATATTATCACTTACCATAACTACGAAAATCCCGAAAAACATCAGGCAGCAATTGATACGCTGAAAAAATATAACCGTCCGATGGTTTGTACCGAATACATGGCCCGCCGCAACAACAGTCTTTTCCAGAATATTATGCCATTGTTGAAGAAAAATAACATTGGTGCGATCAACTGGGGACTGGTTTCCGGAAAATCGAATACAAAATATGCATGGGATGAACCTTTGCCGGATGGTTCAGAACCCAGATTATGGTTTCACGAAATTTTTCATCCCGACGGAACTCCTTACAAACTGGAAGAAGTTGATGCAATCAAAAGTTTAACTCAGACAAAATAAATTCTGAATGATGAAAAGAATTTGCTCTTCGATGGTTGGTGGCGCAAGCCTGAAAAAATCATTTGTCTTATTCATGATCGCGTTTTTGACTTTTAGCGCTTTTGCAAAGGAGAAACGCAATACCTTTTATGTGACAAACCAGGCCCCGCTTGTGTCTCAACCCTATTCAGCGCTCCCTTTAGGTGCGATCAAGCCGAAAGGAATGCTGCTGAAAATGCTGGAATTACAACGGGATGGTGCATCAGGCCATTTAGACAGTATATACAGTCTTGTTTGTGGAGATAACAACGGATGGCTTGGCGGAATTGGCGATGGCTGGGAACGTGGCCCCTACTGGATTGACGGACTGGTTCCGCTAGCTTACCAGTTAAATGATCAGGTATTGAAAGCAAAAGCTCAGAAATGGATCGAATGGAGCCTTAAAAATCAGCGTGAAGATGGCTATTTTGGACCGAAACCGCTACCGGAAGGATATAAGAATATTCCGGGCACACAGCAGGATAAACGCGAAGACTGGTGGCCCAAGATGGTGATGCTAAAAGTTTTTCAGCAATATTATACGGCAACCCAGGACAAACGCATCATTGAAGCACTGACAAAATATTTCAGGTACCAACTGAAAACGCTTCCACAATATGAACTCGGACACTGGACTTTCTGGGGAAGTCAAAGAGGAGGAGATAACCTGGCAGTTGTTTATTGGCTGTACAATATCACCAAGGATAAATTTTTGCTCGACCTGGCTGAAATTATTCACAAGCAAACTTTTAACTGGACAGAAATCTATTCCGGCGACGTGATTCGTCGTTTAAACCCACTGCCTGACTTGCATTGTGTGAATGTTGCACAGGGATTAAAGGAGCCCGTTATTTACTATCAGCAACACCAGGAGCAGAAGTACCTCGATGCGGTTAAAAAAGGGTTATCTGCATTGAAAGAGACCCATGGTTTCGTGAATGGGATGTATGGAGGTGACGAAACGCTGCATGGAAATGACCCTACACAGGGCTCAGAACTTTGCTCTGCGGTTGAAATGATGTTTTGCTTCGAAAGCATTTTACCGATTACGGGTGATGTTTACTATGCCGACTACCTCGAAAAGATTGCATACAACGTACTTCCGACACAAATATCGGATAACTTTATGCGTAAGCAGTATTTCCAGCAGGTCAATCAGGTACAGTGTACTGACGAAGAGCGTAATTTCTTTGATGATAAAAATGGGCGGGTGGTTTTTGGAACAACTAACGGATACCCTTGTTGCATCACCAATATGCACCAGGGATGGCCAAAATTTGTTCAGAATTTGTGGTATGCAACAGCAGACAATGGTATTGCTGCATTGGTTTATGGTCCGTCGGAAGTAACTGTAAAAGTTGCAGGCGGCGAAGAGGTAACGATATCCGAAACAACTGATTATCCCTTTAAAGAGAAAGTTAAATTCTCGGTGAAAACGCCCCAAAAGGTAAAATTCCCATTTCATTTAAGGATACCGCAATGGTGCAAGAATCCAACCGTCACAATAAACGGGCAGGTTGCCGCGTCAAATGCAACCAATAACATAGTTGTGATCGATCGCGAATGGTCAGCCGGTGATGTCGTTGAACTCAACCTGGCCATGGATTTCCGCTTCAGTAAATGGTATGAGAACTCATTGGGAATTGAGCGCGGACCTTTAGTTTATGCGCTGAAAATTAAAGAAGAATGGCGCGAAATCACCAAGAAAGGATATGATGATACGTTTTGGGAAGTGTTGCCAAAATCGCCATGGAATTACGCGATAAAAAAAAGTGAAATTGAAAAGAATACGCTCAAAGCTGAAGTAATTGACAATATCGCCATTTATCCATGGAACCTGGAGAATGCCCCTGTTTCGGTAAAAATAAAAGCAAACCGCTTACCAATCTGGAAGATCGAAAGAGGATCAGCAGGTAAACTACCTTCGCCATCTTCATCAAGACGTGATGTCGAAAGTAACGAAGAAGAAATTATCCTGATTCCATACGGTTGTACAACCTTAAGGATTGCGGAGTTCCCAACACACTAAAAATTAGACAATGAAGAAACTATTTTTCTTAATTCTTGCAATCTTTCTGATTTCGGTATTTGCCAATGCTCAACCGATTAGCGGAACTTATGCAGTTCAAAACACGGTAACGGGGAAAAATCTAAGGCCTTACGATGCCGGCAATCAGAATGGCAACCGGATCGTGCTGTACAATCATGTCGAATGGAAATGTATGACCTGGGATTTTATGCCTACAGGTGAAAATACCTATCAGTTGAAGAACCTGTTTACTTCCAAGACTTTCCAACCGAAAGAAATTCCGGCGAAAGCAGGAACAGCGCTTGAGCAGCAGCCAATATCGACTTCTGCATCACAACAATGGGAGTTCATAAAAGCTCCGGACAAGAGTTTCTACATTCGACTAAAGGGAACCGAACTCTACATTACGGCATCCTCTTCACAAACCAATTCAAATATTATTCTTCAGGAGAAACAAGACAAGGCCCTGCAATTGTGGAAATTAGTTGCCCAGAATCCAAGTATGTAATTCAGTTCCGATCTATCTAAAAGAAAATCACCAGCCCTGAACCGGGCTGGTGATTTTTTTATTGTGCTTAATGCTTTGTTGTTACAAACAATATTCTTCAAGTATATTACTCATTTAATGAGTTACAAATCTTTCTATTGATCTCCCTAACACGTTGTTCATCAATCTTAATTACTTTCCGATCGTAAGTCATCAATCCGTTTACTTCTCCTTCAACATCAGTTGTTTGGGTATAAACTCCTGCAGAAAAACCTGATTTGCTCATCTTCAGCAAAGATTCGGCATATTTGACATACTCATCGGTTACTTCCTTCGAGTTTTTAAACTGAACGTATCCCCAGTTTTTCTCAGCAGCCCAAAGATGTCCTTCGAGTGCCAGACCAATGCCTCCATATTCGCCCAGAACAGTTGGCCGTTGACCGTCGTACAAATACATATCCGGACCCGGATAGTTATGCAGGTCAAGCATATCACCGACCGGGTAATGGTTTCCGCCACTTGCCGGATTTACCAGACGACTTGGATCGTAGGATTTTGTCCATTCAACAATTTCAGGTGTTTTGAACTGTCCCCAGGATTCGTTAAACGGAACCCAGCAAACGACAGAAGGATTTGAATAAAGATAATCCATGATTCCTTTCCACTCCTTGCGGTAATTGGCTTCCGATTCAGCAGTACGTTTCAATTCATTACCATTGAAGTAATTGTGGCTTTGCCATTGTGGTGAATGATCGCCGCTCGGCATATCCTGCCAAACCAGCATTCCGAGCTGATCGCAATGCATATACCACCGTGCAGATTCAACTTTTACATGTTTGCGGATCATATTGAAACCAAAGTCCTTGGTTTTCTGAATGTCGTATTTGAGTGCCTCATCTGTTGGCGCAGTATATAGCCCGTCAGGCCACCATCCCTGATCAAGCGGACCATACTGGAAATAAGCTTTGTTATTCAGCTCCAGACGAACGATCCCATTCTTATCGCGTTTGGTAGAGATCTTACGCATTGCAAAATAACTGTTTACCTGATCAATCACCTTACCATTGCTGATAAGGTTTACTTTCATTGTATAGAGGAAGGGCGTTTCGGGACTCCAAAGTTTGGCTTCAGGAATTGAAATCTCCAGTTTTTCTGTCGATGATGCTTTTGCAGCAATGATTTCATTCTTTCCATCATAGACTTTCACCTCAACCACATCCCCAGCTGTTGCACCATTCGATGCAACATTTACAGTTATCTGATTCTTATCAATATTGGAAGTCGTCCTGATATTTTCGATGTATTTATCGGCGACAGGTTCCATCCAAACGGTCTGCCAGATACCGGTAACAGCGGTGTACCAAATACTGTTAGGTTTGCTGGTCTGTTTGCCACGTGGCTGAAATCCATTGTCAGTTGGATCCCAAACACGGACCACCAGTTTCTGATCACCGGTCTTATTCAAGAAAGGTTGGATATCGAACGAAAATGGGGTGTATCCTCCTGTATGTGAACCGATTTTGATATCGTTCAGCCAGATTTCTGATTTCCAGTCGACAGCTCCAAAATGCAGCAGGATTTTATTGCTTTTCCATTTGGCAGGTACCGTAAAGTTGCGTTTGTACCAAACTTCATTTTCATCGCCAACCGTTTTCTGAACGCCTGAAAGACTCGACTCCACAGCGAATGGCACCAATATCTTACCGTCAAATTTAGATGGCTCGTTCAATCCGGCTTTCAAAATGGCATAATCCCATAAACCGTTCAAATTGACCCATTCGGCACGTTCAATGATTGGTCGTGGATATTCGGGTAACACATTGTTGACATCAATTTTTTCAGCCCACGCAGATTTGATTTTATCACCCGCCGGTTTCCACTGGCCAAATGCTTGTAAAACGCAAATACTAAGAACAATTAAGAATCCTGTTTTTTTCATTTCTTGAAATAATTTTTAATTTATGCAAATTTGGAATACAGAAAGATTTTAAAATTACAATTCCGCGACCTATTACACAAACTTAAACTCAAAAACTCACAAAATTTATGATAATTTTGTTTGGCAAAAAAAATTTAAGATGTGAAAAAACGATGATTCATGACTTTTGATCATTCTATGCGGCATATACCCTGTGACAAATAAACTAAAGACAAAATATTGAAATATATTAAAAGTGGAATCACTTTATTGGTTCTAAGCCCACTCCTTATAGCCCACGCAGCTGAAATACGAAAGCCGTCACGACCTAATATCCTGTTAATCTTAGCTGACGATATGGGATATTCGGATTTGGGATGTTATGGCAGTGAAATCCACACACCAAATCTTGACCGTATAGCTAACAACGGCGTACGTTTCACACAAATATACAATTGCGCGCGATGTTGTCCCTCCAGAGCATCACTTCTGACAGGACAATATCCACATCAGGTGGGAATCAATGGCATGGGTGTAAATCTGAACATGAATGCTGCTACCATTGCAGAAGTTCTTAAAGAAAACGGTTATCATACGGGCATGATCGGAAAATGGCATTTGTCGCAAACCAAAGCACTCGAAAATGAACCTGAACACTTCCGCTGGCTGGCACACCAAACCGAACATGGGCCATTTTCACCGCTAAAAAATTATCCGTGCAACAGAGGTTTTGAGGAACATTATGGTGTGATCTGGGGGGTGATTAACTATTTCGATCCGTTCAGCCTCGTGCACAACGAAGAACCAGTCAAAGACGTACCCGATGGTTTTTATATGACGGATTATATTACAGATAAGAGTATTGACATGATTGACCAGTTCAGTAAAGACCAAAAACCCTTCTTTTTATATGTGGCACACGACGCACCACATTGGCCATTGCATGCGCGGCCGGAGGATATTGCGAAGTACAAGGACAGGTATCTGAAAGGTTGGGACGTATTACGAAAAGAACGCTATCAGCGCATGATTGATTTGAAACTGATAGACCCGGCAACCTGTAAATTGCTGCCAAATTCATCCGGAAAATCATGGGTTGATTGTCAGGAAAAAGAAAAGGAGGCCGAAAACATGGCTGTTCATGCGGCAATGGTCGACCGGATGGATCAAGGAGTAGGCCGGATTATTCAAAAGCTCAAAGATATCGGTCAGTATGACAATACGATCATTTTTTTCCTCTCAGACAATGGCGCTTCCTATGAGCGGGGTTATCCGCCCGGTTTTGACCGGCCAAAATTTACACGTGATTCAACGATGATCAAATACAATTCAGACCATCCCGGAGCAGAAACCACCTGGAACTACATTGGAAACTCGTGGGCAAATGCGGTTAACACGCCATTCAGGTTCTGGAAAATGGAATCATACGAAGGGGGCACATGTACGCCTTTCATTGTGAGCTGGCCGAAAGGAATAAAGATGCAGGAAAACAAGATTAACCGTGGTGTAGGTCATGTCATTGACGTACTACCAACATGCCTTGAACTTGCGGGTGCCAATTATCCGAAGACAATTAATGGATTGAAGACAAACAATATTGATGGAAAAGATTTAATGCCGATGATTTCGGGAAAAACAAAAGCAATTCATGATACACTCTATTGGGAACACGAGGGAGGAAAAGCAATTCGTGTTGGTGATTGGAAAATGTCAGCTTTAAAAAAATCGGAATGGGAACTTTTTAATCTTGCAAAAGACAGAAATGAATCAACCAATCTGGCTAGTCAATATGCGGATAAGGTTCAGCAAATGAATACCGCCTGGGAAAGATGGGCACTTGGGATGAAAATCGCGAGATAGGTTAAACATCGGGAAAGATTAAATGCGAAATATGATCAAAGAGCACACACTATTATTCAATTATGTAATTTTATAGTTATGAGAAAATTTTCATTAATGATTTTATCATTTCTCGTTGCAGGGACTTGCTTTTCACAGCAATTTCGTCCACCGAGTGTACCACTTGTAGCGCACGATCCCTATTTTAGCATCTGGTCTCCTGCCAACAACTTAAACGACAGTGAAACAGTTCACTGGACAGGTAAAGAACAACCAATGCATAGCATTATCCGGATTGACGGAAAAGCTTTTCGTCTGATGGGAAGCCAGCCTGCCTCACTTGAACCTGTAAAACAAACGGAGGTTACCGTTTT
>JANXZJ010000073.1 GCA_025355585.1 Mariniphaga sp.
GACCTTGCCAAGGTCGGGGTCGCGAGTCCGAGTCTCGTTTCCCGCTCAGTAGGAATGCCCAGGTGGTGGAATGGTAGACACGTTGGACTTAAAATCCAATGGCCATTACGGTCGTGCGGGTTCAAGTCCCGCCCCGGGTACGATTATTGATTAAAACCTGCTGATTACCAGCAGGTTTTTTGATTTTAGTATATTATACTTTCTGCTGGAATCAGCCGATTATATCTCTTATCCTCCCATCAAGCATTTCCTGATCGGCGGTAAATGAGGCCAGCCCGGCCAGTGTCAGTAATGTATCAGGAGCTATTTCACCGGCATGAATCTTTTTCTCCCATCTCGAATGAACTGGTATTTTCCCGTCGGAGGAAATAAATGCTTTTTCCTCCGTTGTCAATTCCGGGAACATATCCATGCAACCCTCTTCAGCCGCAATGTGAATCAGGTCTGAACCCGTGTTTGGAACATTGGTCGCCAGTCTTTCTGCAAGTCGAAGTACTTTATCATCAACTTCCCAAAACTTTTCAATCGCTGACCCTTTGGCCGATTCAAACTGACTTACTTCGTAGTTTTCGTGAATCATGGACGAGAATTTCCCGGAAAGAGTTTTATGTCCGGAGGCTGCAACTTTGGGGGGCATCGTAAAGACATCCGTTCCAGCAAGCAATTCAAGCTGATTGTGATTACGCAGACTTGCCGCAATGAGTCTTGTCCTCCATGGATTCTTTAACGATAACGCTGTAACCCACGTTTGAGAGGAAATAACTGCCTTTTCCCCTGCACCTGAACCATCGCCAAGCTTGTTATTAATAAGATAAGCGCCTACTCTTCCTAAAAAAACATTCAGGTAATCGGGCCGTGCAACCCTGGTTACGATTACATTTTCGCGAGCGCTGAATTCAAGGGTAAAATTAATCCTTACACCTGAATCTTTCAATCGTCTGGCTCCCAGCAATCCTTCGGCTGTATAAGGAACCTTCACAATAAACTGATCGGGACAAATTTCATGGTATCTCTTCCCATAATATTCAATTGCCTTTATATCGTAAGCTGTATCTGTGTGAAGTTCTACACTCACTTTCCCCCCAAATCTTTTAGCTAGTCTCAAACCATGTCTGGCGTTGAGAATGAAGGCAATCTCTTTAACCTGCTCGTCTGAGGGCAGATCTTTGACAATACCTTTAGCATCTGAGATAAAGTTGTCATATATGCCTTTCTGAATCTCATTATTAAGCAAGGAATTATTTGTGGTCAAGGCACTCATTTCTGCCGACCAGTTTGCTGTTGCTTCATCCATATCACCCGTATCGAGCCAAAGTTCAGTTCCGGTACTTCGCAAAGCCTCCCAAAATGGATCTTTGATCCCGTCAATAGGCTTCTCATCCAGGTTTTTCAAAACAAATTCTCTGATTTTCGAATTGATATCTGCCATCTTTTTTGTTTTTTAATAATTATAACCATGTGTAAGATTCAGATTCAAAGGTAATAAAAAAGAGAATCACCATCTTAAACGGGCAATAAATATAATATTTACGCCAGGTTTGGTTTTAAGTATGTAGGTCCATTTGTTAATGCTTGTTCGTTTCTTACTTTTGTGATTCTCACCGCTGCAATTTGTCTTTTGAATTTTGAATTAAATCAGGTTGGTTTGAAAAGAACAAATAATGATGACGTTATTACTGTCAGCAAAAAAATTGGAGAGTCAACAGCTGTTTGGTTCGCTGCGTCGCGGTCTTTTGTCCTTTTCGAAGAACCGGCATGGGAGGTGTTCGACAAATATATTCATGATCTGACTGTTCCGGAGATTGTTGAATATTTGAGTTTATCGTACAATCTGTCTGAAGAGGAAATTAAACAGTTTGTCAATGACATTATTACATGGGTTGATCAGTTGAATGACGCTGCAAACGAGGTCTACCATTCACCCAAATTACGCATTGAATTTGATGAATGTGCGTTTCCTTTATTTTCCGAAAAGCACTATCTGATTGGAAATCAATTTATAAGTTTCAGGTATGGGAGCGATTGGCTCATGAATTGTTTTCATCCTACAATGGCTCATCTCGAAACCAACATACAAACTAATGGTCATCTTTTCGAAGTCTTTGAAGCCGATGATTTATTGATATTCAGGTATAATAGGAAGGCGGTCGAAGCTTTCGTCTTCGAAAACAGCCATTTTCTTCGGGGTGCAGTTTCGCAAAAACTATTTGGAGTTCTTTACAATGTCGCTGATAAGGACTGGATGGTAACACTACATTCGGCGGCAGTTTCGGACGGGAATTCTGCAATTATTTTCCCCGCTAAGGCCGGAAGCGGGAAGAGTACTTTATCGGCGCTTTTGCAGGCGCATGGCTTTACCGTGCTATCCGACGATTTTAACGCTATTAACCGGAATAACGGATTTGTGTATCGTCTTCCATTGGCAATTTCGGTTAAAGAGGGATCCCTAAATACACTTGCCCCTTTTTATCCTGAACTGACAGGAATTGTTCCCGAAAAAGCCGCTACGGGTAAGATTGTCCGCCATTTGCCTGTGGCGAATAACAAGACCGGATTGACAGCGGCATTTCCTGTAAAAGCATTTGTGTTTGTAAAGTATTTAGAATCAGAGCCATTTGTTTTTAAAGAAGTTGAAAAGCGGGAAGCCATTCAGTCGCTTTTACCCGAAACGTGGGTTAACCCGGATCCCAAAAATGTGGCAAAGTTCTTTGACTGGTTTGATGAGATTGCATTTTATCGTTTGCAATATGCTAATTATGAGGACGCGTTGAATGCAATTGAGCTCTTGTTCAAAAAATAATCCGGACAGGTTGAGCTAATTCGAAGCCTGTGTTTTTTAAACTAAATTAATTCACAATAATTTCGTGGATAGCTATTCCGGATTATAAGGTTAAACTGCTGATTTATGAGTCAAAGATCAATCCTGACTTACTATCAGGCGTTTTACAGGTTTTCTATTTTCTCCTTCTGTTTTGAAAGTGACTCATAATAAATAGTATGCCAACCACGATAAATGGAACCGTAATCATCAAAATTATTGAAGAACTTATCCAAATGGAATGTGTCCGAATGTAATTCAACGTGTAAACAAACGGACTCATAACGATTCCCGCTACTGCAAAGAGAATCCCGCCCAAATACGGCTTTTCCCATGCAATCCAAAGAAGCAGCAATAAAACAAAGGAAGGAATCAAATGCATTGTGAAGTTAAGTATTTGCTGTCCGAATGGCATTCCAGGCTCAAACGCATCTAGCGCAAACATGCTTACAAAAAGGATGGCGCCGATGCATAGCAGGCGCGGTAACCAGAGAATGACCTTTTCTTTTGTTGTCATATTATTACTTGGTTGGTAATGTCTTGATTTGTAATTCTGTAAATTTAAAAGAATATTGCTCGATTGTAAATCAATACCGAAAATTAAAACATTTTGACTTAAAAAAGAAACCTATTTTAAGTCTCTTGAATCTTTGAAAAATTATTCTAATTTTGCGTCACCAATTAAAAAAAAGCGGAAATAGCTCAGTTGGTAGAGCATTAGCTTCCCAAGCTGGGGGTCGCGAGTTCGAGTCTCGTTTTCCGCTCATTAATGATGAGAGAGTTAGATTAGTTTCTGGCTCTCTTTTTTGTTAGCTTCTGTTGCTTAGCTCCGTCTAAACGGAATGAGGTGTTGATTTTCATTCAAAGTAAATTAGAACTTCCGGTAGGAAACATTGTCGAAATTGAGCACATACCGTTTGCAGACAGGTAGAACCTTCCACCTTATTTTCAGCGCTTTGAATTGTTTCAAATTCATAATTGCATGATGTTCTCAATGATGTAAACTGCCAGAAGCTTATGCCTTGTTTCAATTGCAGCGAAATCAGACAACTAATTGGAATCTTTAATTAATGCCATATTTTCCTTTTCTGCCATATTTATATTGTCATACAGTTTCTTTGCATGTTCCATAAGACTTGCGCCGTCAGGCTTTTCATTTTTCAATTCTTCAAGCATCGAATTGGCGTGGACCGTTGCAGATGCATAATGCTTGTCAATATTGTCATGATGGACTACTGCTTCCGATTTTGCCTTTTCGGGCAATACTTTTTTCAATAGATTGTGTGTTTTTTTAGCCTCGGCTAAACTCCTTCTGAATTCGTTGTAGTTCGTTACCCAATCATTCTTGGTCTTAGCCTCTCCGGATGCAATGGCATTGGTGTGCGTCATTATATCCTGATTAATCTTCGAAAGCTGAAGATGGTTTTCAGCATCGGTCTGCGCGATAACTTTGTTTGATAAAAATAGAAACATCAGCGCAACCAAAATAGTGATCATGTTTTTCATAATAGCATATTTTTAAGCGTGCAAATAAATTATCAATGTGATTCTAATTTACAAATAGTTACAGAAATATCCATTCTATTAGTTAGGATTCCGGATCGATTTCCCGGAAGTGATACAATCGATTCGGAACCGATTACGCTTTAAAGGTAAACAATATTTGGGAAATATTCTTGTAAAACAGATTAAAATTAGTGACTGTAACTTTCATTTTCAGTTATTTGGATCCTATAAAGCATTATTCTTTTGGTGACAGCTTGACTACAATATCCAACTGGGTATCTAACCTCACTTCTTTTGGGAAAAAAATATCAATCTGTCTTGTATTTTGTATAAAATTCAAGACCCGGTCGTGATTAAAATTAATGGTTACTTCAATCTTTTTAATTTCCACTACTATAAATCGGAGTTCTTGTATTAAAGAATTGTAAATTTTTCAACCATGTGTTTTGCATCTTAAAATGTTTATATACTTTCGCGTTGAAATATGAATGAATAATCATTCATTAAATGTGAATTGGAATGGCGAGGATAATAGATGAAGGTAAAATACAGCGAATCAGAGAGGCAACGATTGCTTTGGTAGTACAGAATGGTTATGGTGGCGCTGCTATTTCTTCAATTGCGCGTCGTGCCGGTGTGGCAGAGGGATACCTTTACCGCTTTTACTCGGGCAAACAGGAACTTGTTACCGAACTTCTTTATACGAAAGTTGCCCAAATCATTGAAAAACTTGAGTTTTTGCTGAATTCATGCACAAGTATCAGGGAGGTAATCAGCCAGTTGATCGGCGAACTTTTTAACATGGCTACCGATTCTCCGGAAGAGATCAAATTTATTCATGTTCTGATGCATGATTATAATTTTCAGGTATCTGACGAACAACGTCTTCACATTAAGTGGCTGTGTGAGCGCGTGATAAACATTGGAATTGAAAACGGAGAAGTCAACAGGAATATTTCACCTGAGGAAGCCTACGGAATCGTAGTTATTTATCCTATTGAATTTATTAATCTCAGGATGAAAGGATTTTTCGGGAGCAACACATGGACAATTGAAGATCAAAAACGTGTAGCAGAATTTTCAATCAATGCCTTAAAATAAATAGAGCAGAATGAGAGCTAATGTATTGATAGTTTTATTTTTAATGACAGGTTTTTCACTTTGCGGGCAGACCAGTTCAGTAGTGTCGAAAAACCTGACCTTTGAGGAAGCGCTGAGCCTTTCACTTCAAAACAACCATTTGATCAGGCAATATACGAACAAAACGCTTCAGATGGAGCAGGAAATGAAAGCTGCCAAAGGGTTGCATATGCCAAGGATCTCACTGAGTGCTTCGTATGCAATTATGTCAGACAATGTCAATTTGGATCTTACTCCCGTGCGCGATGCGATAACCCCGCTTTACAGCACATTGGGACATTACGGCAAATTTGGTGGTGTTCCGAATCCCGATCCTAAGACAAACGGCGCCATGCCATTTCTTCCCGATGATATATCAACTGCAGTAGTGCGCGGGAAAATGCTCGAAGGTCTCCAAACTGTTACCAATAGCGAATGGGTTCAGACAATCCAGGAGAAGAAATTCGGAATGGTAAATGCCGGATTTGTAATGCCAATATATACTGGCGGCAAAATAAATGCAGCCAATAAAGCCGCGCAAATCAAATATGAAGCTTCTGAAATAGAGACAATACAAAAATTGCATGAGCTAACAAGTGAATTGGTGGAACGTTATTTTGGATTGATTTTGGCCAATCAGGCAGTGAAAGTTCGCCAAGAGGTGAAGACAGGCATGCAGAAACATTTCGACGATGCACAGAAACTTGCGAAAGAAGGGATGATCGCCCAGGTTGAGGTATTAAATGCGAAAGTTTACTTTGCAGATGCAGACCGCGAACTAAAAAAATCGGATCGTCAGGTTGAAATACTGAATGAAGCAGTTTTAAACACAGTTGCCGAACCAGAGAATTCCACCATCCATCCGTTATCTGAACTGTTTTATATTGATAAAATCGAATCTCTCGAATTTTACAAACAAAAATCACTTGAAAATAGTCCTTTATTGGGCCAGGTCAACAAAAAGAAGGAGCTGGCAGAACAAGGTGTGAAGGTTGAGCAGTCGGCATATTTGCCAACAATTGCAGCAACAGGGACTTACGATATCGTAAATAAAGATCTTTCGCCCTATCTTCCCGATTATCTGGTCGGAGTGGGGCTGCAGTGGAGCTTGTTCGATGGAAACGCGCGCAGCCGAAAGGTTAAAGCTGCTAAATTTCAGGCTATGCAGGCAGATGATTTCTATGTTAAAGCTGAATCTGATATCTATTCGGCTATCACCAGATACTACCAGGAACTTCATATGTACCTCGAGCAAATCAACGAGCTGGATGCTGCAATGGCGTTTACCACTGAATATTCACGTGCCAGGGAAAAAGCTTTTTCGGAAGGAATGGCCACTACAACCCAGGTATCGGATGCAAATCTGGCTGTTGCAAAAGCAAAAATAGAAAGGTTGCAGGCGATTTATGCGTGGGATGTTTCGTTGTCGAAATTGCTTTATTACGCCGGAATGTCGGACAAATTTGCAAGCTATATGAGTCATCCGGATGCGAAACAGGGAAGGTATTAAAGTACCTGCTGCTGGCTACTTGCTGCCAGCCACTGATTGCCAACAAAAATATTAAAACAACACAGAGACATATAATTTATGAACAAGACTAAACATTACGTGATTGCAGGGGCAATTCTTGCTGTAATCATCTTTATCGGATTCGCCATCTGGATCGTAGCAAAGCCCATTCCGCTCGAAGTACAAGGAGAAGTGAACGCTACCCAGGTAAAAGTGGCTTCAAAATTAATCGGACGCATCGACAGCCTTTTGGTTCACAAAGGTGATGATGTCCTGCCAGGAACACTTCTCTTCACCTTAAGCAGTCCTGAGTTGGATGCCAAATATCTACAGGCTTCTGCTGTCAGAAAAGCTGCCGGAGCACAAAAGGAGAAGGCCGATAATGGAGCACAGAAGGAGGATATCCAGGCCGCGTTCAATTCGTGGCAAACTGCTTTGGCTGCCGCCGATTTTGCAAAGAAGACTTTTCAGCGCGTAGACAACCTATTTAAAGCAGGAGTCGTCGCCGAACAGCAGAAAGATGAAGCCGAAACCCGCATGAAGGCTGCCGTTGAAACAGAAAAGGCGGCCGGTTCGTTGTATGCGAAGGCAAAGAAAGGTGCCCGGTACGAAGATAAAGCATCTGCGGGCGCTCTCGTCATGCAGGCCGACGGAGTTTTGACGGAGGTGAATTCTTACCTGAGCGAAACCCGGATTTTTGCACCAGTCAAGGGTGAAATTGCCAATATTATTGCAGAACGCGGCGAACTGGTCCCGGCCGGCTATCCGGTTATCACAATTGTCGACCTCGCCGATGTGTGGGTGACTTTCAACCTTCGGGAAGATTTGCTCGCAGCTATTCAGAAAGGATCAACTTTCAAAGCCCGTTTCCCGGCACTCGGAATGAAAGAGGTATTACTTAAAGTCAATTACATCAATGCGCTTGGCGAGTTCGCTACCTGGAATGCAACAAAAACCTCAGGCGATTTCGACATGAAAACATTCGAAGTTCATGCTGTTCCTATGGAAAAGACAGAAGGTTTACGGCCAGGCATGTCTGCACTGGTCAACTGGGATGCCGTGAAGAAACAGGATCGTTAAAGAAGATGCTAAACAAGTTAATGAATACAGCCCTTGCAAGGGTCATCCGGCGCGAAACGAGGCGAATAGCTGATAGTTGGGTGTTGGTATTTACGACCATGATTGCCCCGATTGCAACTTTTCTGGTCATCATCTGGCTCTTTTCAGACGGTGTTGTGAGGGATTTGCCGGTGGCTGTGGTTGATATGGATCACACTGAATTTTCATCAAAGGTTACACGATTGATTGACGCAACGCCGGTGTGTAACGTGAAGTGGCGACCTGGTTCTCTTGACGAAGCTAAACAAATGATGGATGCCGGTAAGATTGATGCCATTGTTGTTCTGCCAATTGAACTTGAACGAAAAGTATTGAATAACGGGACTCCTGCGATCGCTGTTTATATCAACAATACGAATGTTGTAAAGGGCGGAGCCTTAAAATCGGGATTGTTTACGACGCTTTCCACGATCTCGGCCGGAGTTAAAGTGCAGGTTGCCATCAAAAAAGGGGCGACCCCTGAACAGGCGGTTCAGAAAGCGAGACCTGTGAATGTAAATGTCCACCTGCTTTTCAATCCTTTTGGAAACTACTCCTACTTTCTTGTTCTCGGGTTATTACCGCTTCTGGCTGTCGTTTTCATCTTCCTGGGTTCTGTTTATGCGCTTGGCATTGAATTGAAGGAAGGGACGGCCGGGGAACTGATCTCGCTCGCTAAAAACAATGTTACAGTGGCGCTTACAGGGAAAATGCTCCCTTACACTTTCCTGTTCTTTATGGATATGATGGTTATGAACCTTATCCTGATAAAAACACTGGGAACGCCGTTACACGGCAGTTTGTTTTTGATCCTTGTATCGGAGATCCTGCTGATTATTTCCTACCAGCTACTGGCGATCCTGTTTTTAAAACTGACTGCCAATTTAAGGTTGTCGTTATCGCTCGGAAGTGCCTATACCATGATGGCACTCACGTTTTCGGGACTCACTTTTCCTTCAATTGCGATGCCATTGATTGCCAAACTGTTCTCGTTGATTTTCCCCTATACTTTCTGGCTTCAGATATTTATGAGTGAAACACTGAGAGGGGAGCCAATATCAGAAGTTGTGGTTCCATTCCTGGCTTTCATCCCTTTTATTCTGGGTGGAATTCTTGCTTTTCCCGGGATGAAACGGAAACTCACCTATCACAAATATTGGTTTAGGGATTAATCGCTGTGAAATTCACAGGTGATTCAGCAGATTAAAAATTTAAATGATGAGATTTATAAATATTCCTAAAGCAGTTTTCTCAGGACTCGACCTTACCTGGTTTTCATTCGTCGATGAGCTGAAAACCATTCTGAAGGATAAGGGGGCAATGCTCATCTTTTTCCTCGCTGTGCTAGCCTATCCGTTGATTTATTCAATAGCCTATAAAAATAACGTTGTGCGGGATATTCCTGTTACTGTTGTTGATCTCGACAATTCAGCTTCGAGCCGGCAGATGATCAGGATGCTTGGAGCAACAAAGGAGATTGAAGTCGCACAGGAGGCGGGAAGTCTTCATGAAGCCAGGCAGCTATTCTGGGACGGGAACTCAAAGGGTGTTATCCTGATTCCCGAAGGGTTTGAAAAAAATCTTTTAAAGGGATTACAAACCTCTGTGAGCGTTTATTGCGATGCCAGTTATTTTTTGATTTATAAAGAGACGCTCAGCGCCACGATTCAGGCAGCCGGGACATTCTCTGCCGGGGTTGAGATCAAAAGGTTGATGGCAGCCGGAAGCGGCGGGGAGCAGGCCATGCAACAGCGTGATCCGATGCCTGCTAAATTTTATAACCTTTACAATCCGGCAGGATCGTACGGTTCGTATGTAATGCCTGGGATTATTCTGATCATTCTCCAGCAAACGTTGCTAATCGGCATCGGAATGATTGGCGGGGCAGGGAAGGAACGGAGAAATAATCAGTTGGTTAAACCGGGAATCAGGGTAAAGGAGGGGATGTTTTCTGTCGTTTTTGGAAAAGGACTGGCGTACTTCATGATCTACCTTCCGAATATTGCATTTACGTTAATCTACCTTCCAAAATGGTTTGGCTTTCCCGACAAAGGGAGCTTTGCAGATGTTTGTATTTTACTGGTGCCTTACCTTTTTTCGGTGATATTCCTTGGGTTGATGATTTCGATGTTGTTCCGCCGCCGCGAACACTCCATTATGACACTTGTTTTCGTTTCTCCGATTGTATTGTTCGTGAGCGGTTTGTCGTGGCCCGAGACCTCTATTCCTCCGTTGTTAAATCATTTGTCACATATATTCCCAAGTACCTCAATGATTCCGGCATTTCTGCGGATCAGGTCGATGGGTGTTCCTGTTACTGATGTAAAACCGGAGCTCCTCTTTCTGCTGGCGCAGATGATTGTTTATTTTGTGATGGCGGCCGTTACTTACAAGATCACTGTGATCAGGCAGGAAAAGTTGCATCGGGAACGTTTGGCTATTCATAAATCCGAGGATAAGCAATCTGATATTTAGGGCGGAAGTCTGGAGATAGGATGGTGATGTCTCACACCCGGGTGTGGAGCTGTTCAATATTCGAAAGGATCTGCTGATAAAGCATCATGATAAGTTGCTGATTTTCCAATGTGTTCATTCATAACTCAGAAATTTATTCTTTTGGCTTTCACTAATCTTTATATCTTTGAAACCTTCAAAATAGCTTAATATTTTATTTAAATGCGAAATCTTTTTCTATATACCCTACTGATATTGACATTTATAAGCTGTGGAACCAATATTCCGGCGCCTTACCGTAAGATTGCGGGCTTTACACAGGGAACGACCTTCCACATCACTTATGAAGACAGGGATAACAAGGATTTGTCAGGATCAGTGGACTCTATTTTCAGGGCTTTCGATCTCACTTTTTCCGAATACATTTCCAACTCGATCGTTTCGAGGATTAACAATAACGATTCGACCGTTCTGCTTGATGATATGTTTATCGAGGTTTATAATAAATCGGTAGAAATCAATAAGGAAACCAATGGTGCGTTCGATCTTACAGTCGGTCCGCTCGTGAATGCCTGGGGTTTCGGTCCCGAAAAGAAGGTAAAGATAGACTCCTCCAGGATTGACAGCTTGCTGCAATATGTCGGAATGGAAAAGATCAGGCTTGATGGGAGAAAACTGGTTAAGAAACTTCCCGGAATCAAGATTGATGTCAATTCCATCGCGCAGGGATATTGTGTAGATGTGGTTTATCGTTATTTTGAGTCACTTGGAATTGAAAATTTCATGGTTGAGATTGGCGGCGAAGTGAGGACAAAGGGGAAAAATCCGAAAGCTGATTTCTGGAGAATCGGTGTTGATAAACCCGTTGAGGGGAACAATGTGGCGGGCGAAAGTTTACAAACTATTATTCTTCTCGATAACCAGGCCGTAACTACTTCGGGTAATTACCGGAAATATTTTGAGGAGAATGGTCAGAAATTCTCGCATATCATCGATCCGCACACCGGCTATCCCTATAAAAACAACCTGCTTAGCGTCACTGTGATTGCCAAAGATGGCCTGACTGCCGACGGATACGATACGCCGCTGATGGTGCTTGGTCTTGAAGGGGCGCGCCGGTTTTTAAAACAGCATCCAGAACTGCAGGGCTATATGATCTATTCGGATAAAAGCGGCCAGTTCAAGGTAGAATATACCAAGGGGATTCATTTCGATAAAGAAGACTGAAAATTGCGGCTTTGAGGGGGATCGCCTATCTTCCTTTTTTCATTACTTAATACCTGAATTCTTTAAACAGATGCTGATCAATAAGCAAATACAGAAAATATTAATCGGGATAATGATCTTCACCGCATTATCGGCGATCGGCTTTTCGTTTTCGAAAAATCAGGTTGACTGGTTTTGGGGCAAGGCACCTTACCTTGCGGTTCTTTTAATTGTCATAGCCTTTGCGGCATCAAAAATCTGGTTGAAAATTGACCGGAAGAACCAGGATGACCGGTTAAAAGCGATCCTGTCGGACCTTGGTCACAAGGGATACGGTTCGGGCAATCCACTTCTGTTGAAGCTTTCGGAACGTGAAAGGGAAGTACTGAATAAAATAGGCGAAGGGAAACGGAATAAACAGATTGCCGACGAACTCTTTATCAGCCTGAGTACAGTGAAAACACACATCAATAACATCTACAAGGTATTGAAGGTTTCGAACCGAAAGGAAGCAACCCGAATTTCCGGAGATCAAAACAACACGTAACAAGCGAATCCTGTTTTCATTTTCCCTAAAGGTTCTATCCCGTTTCCACCCCATGCTCCACCCTTTTTCCACCCTTAAAAGTTAGTGCTGCCTGATCAGACGCGATACATTTGTGGCATTAATCATTTAAATGTCAGGCAATATGGAAACTCAAAAATCTTCACGTATCGCGGTATTATTTGGAATATTTGCCGCAATTTTTCCGCTTACCTTTTCATTTTCGGATGGAGAAACTTCTTATTTGATCAGTTCGCCGCTCAATGTGGTCTGGTGCTTTTTACTCATTGGAATCGCGCTTTTCCTGATCATTCGTTCGCGGAGAACAATCAACAGCAAAAAGATGATGGCGTTGGCAATACTGTATGTTTTAGTCCCGTTCTCGTTTCAGTTTTCGGAAAATGGTATACAGTTTCTGATACTGAAACAGGCACCTCTCCTCTCTGCCGCAATGATTGTAAGCGGCTGCGTTCTATTTATTACACATCTCAAAGACTTTCGGAGTGAAAAACGAAGATTAATTTAGAGATTCTGTTCGCAAAATAATCGATATCGTGTGCCATCATTCAGAAATTCCTACATTTGGAACCTGATACTTAATAGTTGAGCCATTGATAAAGAGGAAAGATATTCAGGTCATCGAGAAAGGCGATCCAAAGGTTGTGCGGGCGTGGGTTATGTACGACTGGTCAAATTCTGTATACCAGTTAACCATCGCGTCTGCCATTTTCCCGATTTATTACAATACGGTGACAAGGCATGGAACCGATTTTATGGTTTCGTTTTTTGGATATAAAGTTGTCAATACTGCATTGTATTCATGGGCTATAGCAGCAGCTTATCTTATTGTCGCCATTGGTTCGCCGTTGTTCTCCTCGATGGCCGATTACACGGGTCGCCGAAAAGGATTTATGCGCGCGTTTACCATCATTGGAGCCACGGGTTGCGGGATGCTTTTCTTCTTCGATGCCAATCACATCGAGTTGGGTGTGATCTCCTTTGCGCTGGGAACCCTGGGTTATGGCGGCAGCATTGTGTTTTACAACTCTTTTCTTCCGGTAATTGCAAAGCCGGAGGACCAGGATCGCATCAGTGCGCGCGGTTATTCGATGGGTTACCTGGGAGGTGTGATACTGCTGTTGTTTAATTTGCTGATGATCATGAAGCCGGAGCTTTTCGGTTTTGATAAACAGTCGGATATGCCGGCACGAATTTCCTTTTTAACTGTTTTTGTTTGGTGGATCGGCTTCTCGACCATCACTTTCAAATATTTGCCAAAGTATGTTTTCCGAAAACGGATGGGCAGAGGCCGTATTCTAACCAACGGCTACCGTGAATTGAGAGTGGTTTTTAACGAGATCAGAAAATCTTACCGGCTCAGTGTTTTTCTGTCTGCATTTTTCTTCTTAATGATGGGAATGCTCACCACGATGTTTATGGCGGCAACCTACGGCGAAAAGGAGTTGGGTTTGAATGAAAGTGTATTGATTCCTACGATTTTAATGATTCAACTTGTTGGAATGTTTGGTGCCTGGTTCTTTGCCCGGTTATCGGGAAAAATTGGAAACCTGAAAGCGCTTATCATTTCAGTTATTGTATGGATCGTTATTTGTGTTTATGCCTTCACAATTAAAGGGACTGCCGGCTTTATTATTGCCGCTATATTTATTGGAATTGTAATGGGCGGTTCGCAGTCGCTGGCTCGTTCAACTTATTCGAAAATGCTACCTGAGACAACTGACCACACCTCTTTTTTCAGCTTTTATGATGTGATGGAAAAGTTGGCGACTGTGGCGGGAACGTTCAGTTTTGGAATTATTGAAGTAATGACAGGAAGTATGCGCTTCTCTGTTCTGGCCATTGCTGTGTTTTTTATGATTGGTTTGTTTTTCCTGCTGATGTTACTGAAAAGGGATTGGTCTGTTGCCAGATAAAGATATCCAAATTGTTACTTAGAACCTTTGTTAAAGGTAAACATCAATTTTTCATTAAGATTATTAAGAATTGCACTTTTGTTGCAAAGAACTTTCTAATTTTATGTCGAAAAGTTCGGTGGTCAGAATCGCCAGATAATCAGTTATTAAGAATAAAATTTTCTGATTAAAGCTTTTTAAAAATGGCCGTTCAATATATTATAAGCATAGGTGATGAAAAGTTATTTGAATTTTACGCTAAAAGGAGGTCAGTTACTCCCTGTTTGGATCGCTTTCTTTTTTTTCTTTTTAATTCCGCTTTATCTTTTCTTTGATGGTCTGATCGATCTTACAGCAGAAGAAGTTTCTGCAAATGGCCCTTCAAAATTATTCTTTCTATATCTTATCATTGTTTTGGCAATGGTTTTCACCTTTGTTTTTTACAATGCCAAACTGGTGATTCAAAATCTTGAATACAGGGGGATAAAGGTTGTTTGCAACTATCATGTTGGTAAATACATAGGAATAATCATTTCAGGAATTGTTCTTTCAATTGTTACACTTGGAATTTACATCCCCTGGTTAATCAAGAATATGCACCGGTTTTTTACGAACGGCACGTCGTACAATTCGCATAAATTTGCCTTTAAAGGGAAAGGTAAATCCCTTTTTCTGATTATGACGTTTACCATCTTCATTCCGTTTCTTGTGGTTGGCTTTGTTGTTTTTACAATCATGAAATCGGAGATCGAAATCTGGATCTATCAGGTGATTGTCATCTCAATTCTGGTTGTTCTTATCTATTTGACATTTAATTGGATGACTAATGTCAGGTATATTAATTACCTTATTAAACTGGACATTGGATTCTTTACTGCAATATGGAAAATTGGGATTGAACTCGTACTGGCTGGCATCTTTGTCCTGATATTCAGATGGCTTACCTTAGTTAGTGATGTTCTGTTGTTAAATGCAGATTTCTTCCCGACTCCCGGGAAAATAGTGATTGAACTAATTTTGGCAGTATTCACAGCTGGCTTTTATTTTCCAATGGCTTTTATACGTTTGTACCGCTATTTTGCAGCGCATACCAAAAGTAATATTGTTGATGAAAAGCAGATTTCGATGGGTTACGACGGTGATCAACTCTCTGATTTCCTTTTTATTTGGGGACAGATTCTTCTGACCGTTATTACCTTTGGAATTTACTATCCATGGGCATTCAGCCGGATTTCCCACAGAGTATTGACGCAAACCTTTGTTAAAACAGATATTATCTTGAAGTCAGACAAGTAGGAATCTGATTTTTTGGTGAAGGAACAATGAAAAATCACAAGCTAGAAAACGTGCTATTGCATACTTTCTTCCTTCTGATGGCTTCTTGGTAAGGTAAATTTAAAGGTACTACCTTTCCCTGGTTCGCTTTCGGCCCGGATTGTTCCCGCATGTATTGTAATAAACTCTTTAGACAGAATTAGACCTAGTCCGGTTCCTTTTTCTCCGTTGGTTCCTTCTTTTCTGTTTCGTTTAAGATCAGTAATAAACAGTAGCTCTGTGGTGTCGCTGTCCATTCCTATCCCGGTATCCGTTACACTTATCTCAACTGTAGTACCAAGCTCTTTAGCTGAAATCGTTATTTGACCACCTTCACTCGTATATTTAATGGCATTATTGATGAGATTCCGCATGACGGTATTGATCATTTCCTCATCGAATTCAAATTCGAGATCAGGATTTATATCATTTATAATGTGGATTTTCTTGCTTTCAGCATTTGAGATAAACAGATCGGTATTCGCTTGTACCAATTTAAAAAAGTTGTTTTTTTGTGGATTAAATACGATCTCTCCCTTTTGTGCGCGGGCCCATGTAAGGAGATTCTCTAGAAGTTTGAAAGTTGCTTTTGTCGAATCTTTTATCAGGATCAGGTTGTCGAGTAGCTCTTGTTTTGTGAATTCGCTTTCGTGGCTGGTAAGAAGCTCCAGAAAAGTGGAAGTACTCCCGATTGGACCACGTAAGTCGTGCGCAATGATTGAAAACAATTTGTTTTTTGTCTGGTTTAGTTCATCCAGATGATCGCGTTGAATCAAAATCTCCTTATTCTTTTGATTCAATAACTTATTCAAACGTATTTGTTGATTTTTCTTACTTTCAAGTATAAATAGCAGCAGACCAATCAGAACAATAATAACTGAAAATGCAATTATAAGCAGATTGTTAATGTTAAGCTTCATCTTCAGGTCTGCATTCTCTTTTTCGGTTTCTCTGGTTTCGTATAGAATCTGCAGGTTTTTGATTTGACTCAATTTTTCTTCCTTCGCGACACTATCCATCGCAGCCATACTCATATGCGCATACCGAAAAGCCTCTTTCCATTCTTCCTTCAATGCATAGGCATTCGCCATTTGCCTTAAAATAAGATCATTCCCTTTTTCTGTGCCCAGCCAAAGCTTCCCGTAGTAAATTGCTTTGTCAGGCAGTTTTAATAGATTGTATACCCGGGTAAGATCTATATCGACATTGCGGACAGTTACAGGCGAAATTGATGCGGAGTTTACAATTTCCATATAACAGGTCAATGCTTTAGCATATTGATGTTTTCCTTCCCAAGCCCGTCCTATACTTTTCATTGCGATCAGCGAGTTTTCATTCATGCCCAACTCTTTTAAGAGTTTATAAGCTGTTTGGGCACTGATTAAAAGGGAGTCGTAACGTTGAAGACTATTGTAGACATCGCTCATTCTCATATAGGCATAAGCGATTCCCCGGGCATCCTTGTTTTGGATCTGGAGAGTTAATGCTTTACGGGCAAAGATGAGTGCCTGCCGGTTTTCCCCTTCGGCAAGGAGCGAACTTGCGATATTATTTAGTGCATACCCTTTTTCGATGCTGATATTTAAACTATCGCTAAATAAAAGTGCTTTGTAAAAATAATCTGCTGCTGTAGGGGAATCATTTAGTCTTAGATAGCAGATGCCCAAATAATTCAAAACCCGGGCTTCGCCTTTGATGTAACCAATCTTTCGGGCCATTTCCAGCGCATCTTTCCCGATTGATATTGCTGATAAAGGATCAGTTCTTCGAAGTGACCAGCATTGCTGATTTAGGAGGTTGACTTTGGTTGTATCTGCAGGACTGCTCCCAGAATCCATCGGACTGACGACCATGTGCAATCTGGCCAATGATGGCAATCCGGTCAGGAAGATGAACAGAATAAACAGAAATACTTTAACCATTACGCATCATCCAAATTAGTACTGCAAATTTCAGGCAACCGGGTTAATAATCTGGTGTATATGCTCGATTGTTGGCATACTCAGACTATAAAAGTTCTGTTAGTTTGTGGCTGCACTATTCTGGTTCAAAAATAACAAGATAATTTGTTATAAGAGATAATTGTTGAGAAATTATTATTGTCTTCCTTTATTTGATTTCAATCTCGTTAAATTTCAAGCGTTAAAGTACCAAACGTGGCAATCTTTATGAATAATTTCGGGTTTCTATTTAGCATTGATGAATGGGATAATAGCGTCAATCAGCTCTTTGTTGAGGGCTAAATCAGGTTGGGTATAAGTTAGAATATTCATCTGTCGGTCGGCAGGAGCTTGTTTCATAATATGATTCATCCCTTCTATGATTACCAGTTTTGCTTTGGGGAGCGCTTTGGCGAGGCGGTTTGCATCATCTGTTCCAACCTGAATGTCGGTGGTTCCCTGAATAATCAGTACCGGAATTTTCAGTTTGGCAATCTCTTTTTGCGGATCGTATTTGAACCATGAAATTATATAAGGCTGTACTGAAGGTCGCAAAAGTGAACTTAATATGGGCGGAACATCCGATACCGTTTCTCCTTTCACTAGCTTATCAAGGATTGTGTTGGCCGGAATAGTTACTGACATTGGCTGACTTTTTAGTTGTTCCCTTATAATTTTGTCGGCTGATTGTCCGGCACCGGCAATGGAAATAAATTTGCTTACATTATTACTCTGTGATGCAATCATCCCAATCAAGGATCCTTCGCTGTGACCAATCACAATGATATTGTTGAATCTCAACTCGTTTCTCAGATAGTTAGTCCATGCTTTTACATCATTTATGTAGTTCTCGAACCTGAGATCTGTCTCTTTTAGTCCTGCTTGCCGGCTCTTCCCAATTCCCCTTTTATCGTATCTCAGCGAATTAATTCCATTCTTATCAAGCCCATTGGCAAGCATTCTCAGTGAATTATTCATCATTGCCGGGTTATTTCCATCCCGGTCTGTTGGTCCCGATCCGGCAATTATCAATGCGATTGTTTTCGATGAATTTGATGAAGACGATATTAACGTACCTTCCAGATCACCGGATGCAGTCTTTAATATTACAATTTTCTCATCCTGGGCGTAAATGTCCTGTATGAAAAATGTCAAAAGAAGAGTGATGACAAATCGTATTTTCATTGAGATTTTTTTAAGAGATTAAGTAAAATGTTATTGATATAAAGTTGAATTACAAGGTCTTCGTTTGTTATCTTTTTATTGATTTGCGATTTTCTGATAGATAATATATGAATATACAATAGGAGCAACTGTGATAATGAGTATGATCGGCAGCATTACAAAGGTTGAATTTTTAACAAGGAATAAAGTGACAATCCCGATAAGTCCTCCCCAAAACCATAATTTTCCTGCAAACTTGTGGGTCCTTATCCAAACCGCGTCGTTGTTGAGGGTCCACGGAACCTTTATTCCAACAAAATAGTTAGGGCGGATATTTCCCATGTAGTTTCCCAAAAGAGTAAAAATAAGCATAACCAAAATCGGTATGACTAATCCCATTTTTTCGATTCCATGCAATGAATTGTATATGATCACAGTATCGATGGTGCCGATAAACACCGTTAATATAATTCTCAGTTTATAATAGGTATCGCTGAAAATTTCATAATTACTTTTCCTGGGATCGATAAACGGTAAAACCAGCATCAGCAGATACAGTCCCAATGGAAGGATTAAATAAACCATTTTCGATCCATAACCGTTTGGTTCCCCGTCGAAATCGAAATGGATAGGCATTTGTTCGGGAAGAGTATTCCAGTTAAAAAGCAGATAGGCGATAGGGATTATCGTCAATAAAATGAGTAATAACTCTCTGGGAATTTTTTGATTTTTCATTGCTTATATATTTATTATTTGAATTGCATCATCCATTTTACAATTCCATCAAAGACGGTTGTATTGATAGAATATTTCTGAAACTGACCTTCCCTCACGCAAACAACCAAACCTGCCTGTTTAAGAATGTCGAGGTGATGCGAGATACTCGGCTTCGTCATGTTGAACTGATCGGCAATTTCACCTGCAGTGAGATCTTCTTTATTCAGTAATTCAAGTATTTCGCGACGTGTTGGGTCGTTCAATGCCCTAAAAAAAGTATTCATGATTCGATGGTTGTATAATTAGACAAATATCTAAATATATTTTTAAAATATGAAATTATCTTCTGTCTTTTTATGACGATCTGTCGTTTTTTACCTGCTGACAGATCTTGAATTTAATCTTAAATATCATATACTGCTTAATTCAAAAACGCTATCTTATGCCCCTGAAAAAATAGATTTTATATGCGAAAACTGACCATTGCATTTGTCGGTCTGGTGTTGACACTGGGCGCGGCTGCACAGAAAAATGAGAATCTGGTGAATAAGGACAACCCTTTTTTTAAGGAATACAAGACTCCTTTTCAGGTTCCGCCATTTGACGAAATAAAACTGGAGCACTTTTTACCTGCAATTGAAGCCGGAATAACACAGCAAAATACTGAAATAGAAGATATTATTAAGGTGTCTGAAGCACCTGATTTTAAAAATACAATATTGCCTTTCGACAACTCGGGCGAGTTGCTATCCAAAGTCTCCAGGGTATTTTCTAACCTTAACGGAGCCAACACAAATCCAGAAATGCAGAAACTAGCGCGTGAAATCTCACCGAAAATGACAAAGCATGGTGATGATCTTTCGCTTAATCCTGAGCTTTTCAGGAAAATAAAAAGTGTTTACGAACGCAGAACAACACTTGGTCTCGATGCCGACCAGCTAAGGGTTGTCGAGAAAATTTACAACGATTTTGTCCGTGGTGGAGCAAACCTGTCGGCAGCTGATCAGGCCAAACTCAGAACACTCAATGAAGCACTTTCGAAATTAAGTCTTCAGTTTGGTGAGAATGTATTGGCAGAAACCAATAAAAACTTCCGATTGGTGGTTGACAATAAAAAAGATCTGGATGGATTGCCCGCCGACGTTATCGAAGCGGCAGCTATTCAGGCAGATAAAGACAAAATGCCTGGTAAATGGAGCTTTACGCTTCAAAAACCGAGTTTGCTCCCTTTTCTCCAATATGCCAAAAATCGCGATTTGCGCGAGAAGCTTTACAGGGGATATTTTATGCGAGGCGATAATGACAACAGTTCCGACAACAAGGAAAACATAAAGAAGATAGTTAAGCTTCGCGACGAAAAAGGAAAATTGATGGGATATCCAAATTTTGCCGCTTTTGTTATTTCAGAAAATATGGCACAAACTCCTGAAAATGTGGATGCTTTCCTTCAAAAGCTGTGGACTCCGGCGTTAGGACGCGCGAAAAGTGAATTGAAGGAAATGCAATCCATCGTGGTTAAAGAGGGTGGAAAATTCAAATTACAATCGTGGGACTGGTGGTTCTATGCCGAAAAACTGCGAAAATCGAAATACAATCTTGACGAATCAGAAATCAAACCCTATTTCAGCCTTCAAAATGTTCAGAAAGGTATCTTCTATGTAGCCAATAAGTTATATGGAATCACCTTTGAAAACAGAAACGATATTCCGATCTATAATCCGGAAGTGCTACCATTCGAAGTGAAGGAGGCAAATGGCTCGCATCTTGGTGTGCTGTATCTTGATTTTCATCCGCGCGATGGGAAAAGAGCAGGTGCATGGTGTACTACCTATCGGAGTCAGAAATACCGTGACGGGAAAAAGATAACGCCGGTTGTTTCGATGGTGATGAATTTTACCCGTCCTGTCGGCAATGTCCCGGCTTTACTTAGTTTCGACGAAGTCAGCACGATGTTTCACGAATTTGGCCACGCATTGCATCGTCTTTTACAGGACCAGCCTTACGACCGGACAGCAGGTGACGTGCCACGGGACTTTGTTGAATTACCATCACAGATCATGGAGAATTGGGCTTCGGAACCAGAAGTGTTAAAGGTGTATGCAAGGCATTATAAGACAGGCGAGGCAATTCCGGATGTATTGATTTCCAAGATTGAGAAGAGTCGTCAGTTTAATCAGGGATTCGAGACGGTTGAATTGCTTGCCGCTTCTATTCTGGATATGAAATATCATGCGCCAGCTTCTCCTGTAATTGCGGATGTCCGTGCGTTTGAAAATGAATCTCTTGCAAAAGAGGGACTTATTCCTGAAATTTTACCACGTTACCGGAGTCCGTATTTTTCTCATATCTTTAGCGGAGGTTATTCTGCCGGTTATTACGTGTATATTTGGGCAGCGGTACTTGATGCCGACGCTTTTAATGCATTCAAAGAAAGTGGCGATTTATTCAATCCGGCATTAGCTGCAAAGTTTCGCGAATTGCTGACTAAAAGCGGCTCGGATGAAGGGATGATAATTTATAAAAAATTCAGAGGTAAGGAACCGGATATCAAGTCTTTGTTACAACGACGGGGATTAGAATAAAGACTTTCAGGAAATTTAACGCACAGAAAAATGGATTATTCAAGAGACCCGCGACTGGCAGTACTATTTGATGCTGATAATGTTCCTTACTCAAATGTGAGAGGAATGCTGGCAGAGATCGCGAAATACGGAACACCCACATTTAAACGAATTTATGCCGATTGGACCAAGCCAACTGCATCTGGCTGGAAAACGGTGCTTCTCGAGAACGGTATCACACCCGTACAACAATACAGTTACACCACAGGAAAAAATGCAACCGATTCGGCAATGATCATCGATGCAATGGATATTCTCTACACTGGACGTGTTGATGGATTTTGTATTGTTTCGAGCGATAGCGACTTTACACGGCTTGCAACCCGGTTGCGGGAAGCAGGGATGAAAGTATACGGAATAGGGGAGAAGAAAACACCGGTTCCATTCATTGCTGCCTGCGACAAGTTTATCTATCTTGAAATCCTGAAGCCAGTTGAATCGGTTGTAAAGCAGGTGTTAACTACCAAGGTTAAATCCAAAACCCGAACAAAATCCAAGGAAATTGCACAATCTCCTCCTGTGAATGCGATTGAAATTGCGAACAAAGGACTTGCCAAGGTGATTTCCGACAGTATTAATGACCTGGCTGATGAAAATGGTTGGGCTTTTCTGGGTGACCTGGGTAACCTGATTCTGAAAAAGCAGCCCGATTTTGATCCGCGAAATTATGGTTTTAAAAAACTGGTGCCACTGATCAAAAGTTTCGACCAGTTCGAAATCGATGAACGTGAGTCAGGAAAGAAGAATACAACCTTGGTTTTTGTCAGAACAAAATAAAATAGACGGAAAACTATTTTTATATTTGTTCAATTATATAAGCACTTCATTTTCGTAATGAAAAAAGTAAAATTAAACATTCTTGGCTTGTCGTACAGCCAGACGCAAACAGGGGCTTATGCCCTGGTCCTTTCTGAGGCTGATGGCAATAGGAGAATTCCCATAATAATTGGTGCAGTTGAAGCACAGGCTATTGCGATACAGCTCGAAGGACTGAAACCTCCGCGACCGTTAACGCACGACCTGTTTCTAAATGTTGCGTTGGCTTTTGATATCGAAATTGCAGAAGTTTTTATCCATAAATTGGAAGAGGGAATCTTTTACGCCGAGATTGTTTGTGAACAAAATTCAAACCGGATCAGAGTTGATTCGAGAACTTCGGATGCAATTGCCCTGGCACTTCGGTTCGAATGCCCTATCTTCACAACAGAAGAGATATTGGAGAAGGCAGGAATTAACATGGAATTTGACGAGTCCGGTGAAGGAGGTGACGAGTTCGAAGAGGCTGAGAATACCAAGAAACCTTCTGCGGGACATGTTGATTACTCCGATTACTCACCCGATGAGTTGAACGAACTGCTTGATGCTGCCATCACCGACGAAGACTATGAAAAAGCTTCGGAAATAAGGGACGAAATCAATAAAAGAAAGCCATAATTGTGAGACAATATATTGATCTTTTACGTCATGTCCTTGAGCATGGAAGACCACGTGAAGACAGAACAGGTACCGGAACGAAAAGTGTATTTGGCTACCAGATGCGCTTTAACCTTGAAGAAGGATTTCCTGTCGTCACAACAAAAAAACTCCATTTAAAATCAATCATCCACGAATTACTCTGGTTTCTCGATGGCGATACCAATGTGAAATGTCTTCAGGATAACGGAGTTAGGATATGGAACGAGTGGGCCGACGAGAACGGGGATCTTGGTCATATTTACGGCTTCCAGTGGCGGTCGTGGCCAACACCCGAAGGTACTTTTATCGATCAGATTTCGCAATTGATCAACGATATCAAAACCAATCCAACTTCACGCAGATTAATCGTAAGCGCATGGAATGTTGGAGACCTGGATAAAATGAATCTTCCTCCATGCCACTTGCTGTTTCAGTTCTATGTAAATGAAGGAAAACTTTCATGTCAGCTTTACCAGCGAAGTGCCGATATTTTCCTGGGTGTACCTTTCAATATCGCTTCGTATGCATTGCTGACGATGATGGTGGCGCAGGTTACAGGTTTAAAAGCGGGTGATTTTGTGCACACTTTTGGCGATGCCCATATCTACAATAATCATTTCGAACAGGTGGAACTTCAGCTTTCGCGGACACCTTTCCCTTTGCCACAAATGAAGATCAACCTGGATGTGAACTCAATCTTTGGCTTTAAATACGATGATTTTGAGTTGGTTAATTATCAGTGCCATCCTCATATCAAAGGGGAGGTTTCGATATGATCCATTCAAATATAGCGATTATAGTTGCTATCGCACAAAATTTCGCCATTGGACGAAATAATGAATTGTTGTTTCATCTGCCAAATGATTTGAAGCGGTTTAAGAAAATCACCTCTGGTCATGCGGTAGTCATGGGAAAGAAAACCCTTTTTTCTTTGCCGAATGGTCCATTGCCAAACCGCAGAAATATCGTCATAACTGATGTTCCCGGTGAAACCTTTGAAGGATGCGAAACGGTTTATTCGATTGATGA
>JANXZJ010000115.1 GCA_025355585.1 Mariniphaga sp.
GCCTAATCCGGAGGTAAAAGTCAGCAGATCACGAATTGTCATTGGCTTTTTTTGATCTTCCAGGTGCATCCCATTCTGATCTGCTGAAGAAAATACTTTCAGTTCCTTAAATTCGGGAATATACTTTTCAACAGCGTCATCTAATTGAACGCGACCCTCCTCATACAGCAGCATTACGGCAACACTTGTGACAGGCTTTGTCATTGAGGCAATTCTGAAGATTGCATCTGATTGCATGGGCTTGTCAATACCCATCAATCCATACTTTTCGAAACTGACAACCTTACCATGCCGGGCGACCACGGTGATCATTCCCGGTAGTTTATTCTCGTCAACATACTGCTGCATAAGCTGCTTTATCAGGTTTAAACGATCGGAGGACAAACTCACTTCTTCGGGTTGAACGGTGGGTAATTTAATTACTTGCTGCGCGTAACTAATTTGAAAAGCCAGAACAAGGCTTAGTAAAACCATTTTATACATAGCTTAAATATCTGTTTTTATATAAACTTGTCAGGGCAGACCCCCGGCAGTATCGGGACAACTGAAGTTCTGCAACTAAATGCAGGCAGGGATTTTAACTACCGGTTAATCAGATTAACATAGATTTAAAACTCATTTTTTATTAATCAGGGAGGATCTGTGTAATCGGTGGTGTTCACTTTTTACACCTTAATAAAAGTCCCTTTCTTATACAAATAATACAAGATGCCATATTCGATTCCTAACCGGACAATTGCTTTGAGGACTGCGTAATATTCGTTCAAATATTGTTCGAATCCAAAAACAAGGTTCTGGGCAATGTCGCTAAAATCAATCAAATGAACGGCCATATAAATCGCAATGCTGTTCATCCCGATCACCTTGAGCCAGAAGGCCCAGCGCTGGTACCCTTTCACATCGATGATGTAATAAAACAACGCCATCAGCAGGACGCTGAGTCCTGAAGAGAACAGAACAAAACTTGGATTCCAGATATGTTTGATGATCGGGAACCAAATATTCGCCAATTGACCGGCTATAACCAAAGCCAAACCGGTAATCAACAACGCAATTGTTTTATGCATGAATGGATTCGGGGAGGTCATCCATTTAAAATTCACTTTTTCTGAACGGATGATCGTACTTGCAAAAACACCTGTCATAACGGTAGCCACAAATCCCAGTGATCCTAAAAACCAGGTATAAGCAGATGGAGCATCATCAAATTGTCCGAATACAGCGTGCTCAACATATTTGGCAATATTGATTTCGGGCGTCATCAGGCCGGCTGCGTATCCTGGAACTGCCACAAACTGCAGAATGGCCCAATAGACAACAAGCAAACCGGAAGTGAGAATCAGCTGGTATTTCAGGTTGAGGCGCGTATAAATGATCACGCTGAACAGATAACCGATTGCAATGGACTGTAAAGTGTCGTGTATCACAAAGAATTTGGACGGATCGAGGGACAGCAGGTTACACTGGCAAACCATGCCAAGTAAGAAAAGGATCACCACCCGTTTTATCGTGTGAAGGTAAATCTGCTTGTGTGATTCGCCTGAAGCCATTCGTTTGCTCAGTGAAAAGGGGATCGACATTCCGACCATAAACAGGAACAGCGGCATGATCAGGTCATAAAAGTGAAAACCTTCCCATGGTACATGATCCAACTGTTCCGCAACCGCGTTTGTGAATCCGTTGTTGCTGGCTTTTGACAGTGCCATGAAGACATTCTCGCCTCCAATAATCCAAAACATGTCGAATCCCCGAAGGGCATCAAGCGACATTAAGCGTGCAGGTTTTTCCATTGTATGTTATTTTAGAAGTTGTTTATCAAGTTTTAGTAGTTGTATCGCATTGTCGTGAAGGATCAGTTGTGCTATTTTCAACGCTTCGTCTTCGGTAAAATAACCATCTCTCACCTTGGCAATTAAAACATTTGAAACGATTTGCCTGGCAAACAGAAGGTGACCATAAACACCTTCCACATTTAAAAAGTCACCTCCGAAAGCCAGGATCTTATTTGCAGGAACCGTTTCGAGCCATTCGTGCAAATACCGTTCGCTGTAGGAAGGTGAGATAATGTAAAGCCAGCACATATCGATGTAAACATTCCGGAAATTCTTGGCCAGTGTGGCGAGTTCACCACCATACGGGTATCCTCCGTGAAACAGGATAAACTTTACAGTTCGGTATTTCAGAAACAGGTTGGAAAGATGGGCCGGATTCGCGTTTTCGATGGTATTTCCATCGCCGGACTGAAGTCCTGTGTGAAATTCTACAGGTGTATTTGTGGCTCTTGCTAGGTCTAAAAGCCGGTGCATCATGTAATCCTGCAAGGGTTTGATGTCACTGCCATTGTATTGAAGCGATTCATTATTTGGCAAAGCCAGTATTTTATTAAAAACCGCTGTTGCCTTCTCTTTGGAGACATCTTCAAAGAATAAACTTCGTTCGTATGCAATTCCGACTTTTACAGCTACAAAATCTTTGTCCATCGCTTTGTGAAAGGCGATCGATAAAGCACTTTCAAAATCATCAAGTGTCTTAATTTCATAGTTTTGTTGTTTTGCGATTACTTCTATTTTTTTGTGCGACGTTGCAAAGAAGAATTCGCCAAAACGTTTCACATAACGGAACATCTTTGGATCGCCAAAGCTTCGGTCTTCGCCATCGACCACAACATATTCGATTTTACATTTATTTTTCAGAACATCATTGTACCAGTCTGTCTGATAGGCTTTCCTGATTCTGTCTGACAATTCCACAACCGTGGTTTCATCAATGTTTTTAATCCCGAACAGCTTATCAGCGGTAAGAAGTGCCGCGCGGTTATAGGAGGTATTCGAGGAAGCTTCCCACCAGGGTTTTATTGCCTGCCATTTTTCAATGACCGTTAGTGAATCAGTCAATAGTTTTTCGAACCCTTGTTTTGACATTCCGGCTGATTTGATGTCATCATCTGCATAGTGAAACAGCAACATCATAAAATCAAGCTGACCGCTTTTTTTATACCTCTCCGGGCTTCCAAGGTGCTCGTGGGTATCGACAACCTTCATGTTGTTTACAAATTCTCCGATTCGCACCTCATAACCTGCCTTGGGTAAAGGCCTGACCTGAACCTGCGCCTTTGCAGAAAACAAAAAGGCGATTGCCAATAAGAAGAAAGTCGTTTTTTTCATAGCTGGCTGATTTAGTTTTCCCCCTGGTTTAGCTGGTATACCTTGCTTCTGATCTCCGGAATTGTTCCGATCAGGATGTAGTATTCATATTCGTAGACACAGTTTTTATAAAGCGTTTCCTTTCTGACAGGTGCAATATAGGAAGTTGAACCATCGGCGGCTTCTTTCCCCGGCGATCCGGACATTCCTGCCAGAAACTTATCACATTTAGGATTATAAACACCCATTCCCCAGCCATTTTCGTCTGTAAAGGCCATCCAATGTTCCGGTACATCCGGATAAATTCCCCAAAATCCGCTTGATAGTTTGATTACTGCCGGATTGTCCAGCGGAGCATTTGTAAAAGGTGCTTTTCCGGTATAAATATAAAGATTTTTTAATGCAGAGATGGGATAAACAGCCGGTAACTCCTGGTCGTTAAGAATACTGTCGCCATATAGCTGATCTGTACGGTGGCAGGTCAGCCGGTTGCGTACTTTTAAGACAGAACCTTCCAAAGTTGTCCATTGTTCCATCTCCGCTTCAGCCGGATGGTTATTCATGTCCCACTGCATGGGAATACATTTCACATAGAGCTCATTCTCTTTCTTTTGAAAGGCAAGGATTTTTGCCCGGTTGCGGAAAGCATCTCCCACCTGTATGGGGTTCCAGGTCCATGGTGACCAGTTGGGTGACTGACCTTCTGCTTTGCGGTCGAGGCTCTTTCCAGCATAATACGATTGCTGGATATAACGGCCTTCATCGGCGATATTGACCACACTTCTTGCCGAACCCGACAAGGAGAGATAGGAGATGGCTCCACCTCGTGTCAGATCCAGCTTAAGTGTGAGAATTCCATTGTCAATAACCGGTTCAACAGGCTGAATAACATCAGATTTGGTTTGAAAGTTGGTATATTGAAAAAGTAGGATTGACAGGAATGCCTGGATGATTAAGTTCCTCATGGGAATGAATGGGTTTCTATTGTTAATTAGTTTGCCGTCAGCTTTAGCTGACGGAATGATAGATGGATTTAGCAATGGCTTCAGCTTCAATTATTGGGGCTAAAGCCCTGCCATCTTTCTTTCTTTATCTGTTGACTAAAGTCAACGGCAATAACACTTATTTCGCACCTTCAACCCACTTGTGAAAGGCAACACGATGTGGTTCACCGGCTTCGGCATAATAAGTAACACCTTCGCGTTTTGCTATCTCACAGAACTTTGCATAAGTGCCGTCATATTTGGCAAGTACAGGTGTCCGTTTGCATTTCAGGTACAGAATTGGCAGTGATGCCATTTCAACCCTGTGCAGGATCTCATCGTTATCTGCAACCTTTGCCGCCTCTTCAAAGATTCTGCAGGCTTCATTTACAAAATCGTCTGAGAAAATCGGGTCATCGGGAGATAATCCAAGGTGAATGTGAGTTTCAGGAGTGATCCTGCCATGCAGTAAATCAAAATACTCCCTGACCTGTTTCCCCGCCCTTCCGTAGTAGCCGGCCATGAAATCATTGATCCCCTTTTCTACATCACAATCTGGATTCCAGAGAAGTCTGGATATCAGATACGACCGGAGTTCCGAAAATTCGCCGCCCCGGCTCTGGTAAGCCGCCTGTTCCATAACCCCGATCGAATTATTTTCCCTTAAGGTTTTAATATTTGATTGCAGGACTTTGAAGTTTGGATAAGGCATCACGTAATGATTGAAATTCACCACGTAATCCCAGATGTAAAGATGAGGTGCGAGGGCGGACCAGCTTTTAAGATCTGCCATAAAGGATTGGTTTTCGGGACATGTTTTGAAATCGTGTGCAAAACAACATTCAATACTACACAACCTCATAACCACATTATTTTTTGGATGAATTGATTTCGGAGGTGTGCGCGTATACTGGTAAGCCAGCGTTCCAATATACTTATCGGGAAATTCCTTTTCAACCGCTTCGGCCACCTGGTTCACAAACCAGATGATGATACCCGATTCGCTGCCCTCCTTCTTCACAATCGTCTGGCATTTATCGCACTGGCATGGATTATACCAGTCATTTTGTGAGACATCATAAATCAGGTATTCAGGACTTTCACGCATCCGTTTTTTGATCCTTTCAGTAATGATTTTCAATACATCGGGATTTGTAAGACACAATTGTGCCCGTTCATAAATCCGTTTTCCATCAATCAAGCTATAATATTCCGGGTGTTTTGCGTAAAACTCTTCGGGTGGCATTAACGGGTAAAAGGTATGCACTGCCCAGTAACTCTCCATTCCACCAGGTTGTTTCCTCGATTCGCTGAATCCGAGCGTACCATTCATCCTGTTCCGGGCCGCCCAGGTGGGATCGAAGGCCTCAAAATAGAAATCATTCCGGACCCTGATACCAGGCTTTTCGGAATGATCCAGCCAACTGAAACTATAATTTGTTTTCTTCGGAATAACACTCACCGACGGCGTGTACCACCTGCAGCCCAGCTCATTTTCAAGAAAAGCCATCACTCCATACATGGTTCCGCGTATCTTACCACCCCAGATCAGTATGTCAGCTCCCGAATTGCAATAACGGAACGATTCATCCAGATCGGCAGGCGCTTTTGCACCTGTCTTTTCCCGGATGACATCATTGTAACCGATGATCAAACGCGGTCCTTTATGTGGCTGATCTATATTCTGAACAGGCAATTCAACACCACTTACTTCTTTGATCCAATGCTGAAGTTCTTTTGCAGCCCATTGTTCCGATTCGGAAGCCTTTGGACTTATAGCGATGGTGTATTCTGATTTCTTGTCTGAAAAAAGTGCATAGTTGATGCGCTTCCCGGCAAAAAAGGCAGATTTCTTTTCAATTGTTTCGCCGCTTTTTAATTGAATATCCAGTATTGCGTTGTATGA
>JANXZJ010000090.1 GCA_025355585.1 Mariniphaga sp.
TTCCACGGGCCGACGCTCGCCTTCAAAGACCTGGCGATGCAATTGGTCGCGCGGCTGATGGACCACGTGCTGCTCAAGCGCTCCGAGCGCACCACCATTGTGGTGGCGACTTCGGGCGACACCGGCGGCGCCGCCATCGAAGCCTTCCGCGGCCGCGCTCAGGTCGACGTCGTGGTGCTGTACCCGCATGGCCGCATCTCCGAGGTGCAGCGGCGGATGATGACGACCGCGCCGGATTCTAACGTGCACGCGGTGGCGATCGAAGGCACTTTCGACGATTGTCAGGCGCTGGTGAAATCTGCGTTTATGGATGAAGTTCTCAGGAAGAAGATCACAATTACCTCTGCCAACTCGATAAATGTCGCGCGGTTCCTTCCGCAGGCTTTCTATTATTTCAACGCCTGTGCTCAACTGGAGGATAAAACCCGAAAAGTCGTCTTCTCCGTTCCGAGCGGTAACTTCGGAAACCTGACAGCAGGACTCTTTGCCAAAAGGATGGGATTGCCTGTTAGCAAGTTTATTGCTGCTAATAATTTGAATGACATCGTTTTCAAGTATCTTAAAACCGGCGTCTATGAACCTCAGCCTTCAATTTCGACAATCGCCAATGCGATGGATGTAGGCGATCCCAGTAATTTTGCCCGAATCCTTGATTTGTACCACAACAATCACCTTGCGATAGCTAATGATGTTGTTGGAACAACTTATTCTGATGATCAGATCAGGGAAACGCTTTTATCTGTTTATAAAACTACAGGCTATCTTCTTGATCCTCATGGCGCTGTTGGCTACAGGGCACTCGATGAATTACTGGGTGAAGGCGAAACGGGAATTTTTCTCGAAACAGCGCATCCTGCCAAATTCACCGAAACTGTCGAACAAGTGGTAGGGAAAGGGAATGTTCCGATGCCCGAGAAACTTCAGAAATTCATGAAAGGTAAGAAACTAAATATTCAATTTACAGCTGATTACGAGCCTTTCAGAGCGTATCTTGATGGGTTAAAATAACTTGTAACAAGATAATCTCACGAATAAATTTCTTGTTTGCCATGCCTTTGACAAGGTTCTAAAGATTTGACCGGTTTTAACGCAACCTTTAAAACCATTCTTTAATCTTTTTTATAGAATTTTAAATTAAAGACTATGAACAAGAAGATAAGAAGTTTTAAGCTAATCATTCCCGCCGTTATAGGGCTCGGGGTGGTTTTTGCATCCTGTATAAAGGATCATGACTATTATTCTGTCGGTGATTTTATCGTAACATTTGGAACGATAGAAAAGAAAAGTGCAACTGCCAATGACTATGTAATTCATCTTGATCATGGCGACAACGTCGTTCCGGTTGCCACCTCAGTTCCGTGGTTTGATGTTAAAAACAATCAAAGGGTGCTGGTGAATTTTAATCCTTTGAGTGATGAAAAACTGACGGATTCAACTGTAACCTACCTTGCAAAGATTACGGGTCTTCGGGATATTCTTTTCAAGGATGTTAAGAAATATACCGAAGTAGCTGATGACAGTATGGGACACGACCCAATCATTATCAAGGATGCCTGGATTTCGAAAACCGGAGGCATATTGACAATCGACATGAAGTACTATACCCAGGGTTCGGTTCATTACATCAATCTGATTGATAACGGAGAGGCCAATGGAATTGATAAACCATTTATACTCGAACTGCGCCACAATGCGCGTGGTGACCGAAAAGATTACCCGGCAACTGGCTATGTCAGCTTTAGGCTTGATTACCTGAAACTTGCAGGTAAGAATGAAACCAAGTTTTTTGTTCGTTACACAGATTATGATGACAGACGAATTGATATCCCTTTTACATTCAAATATTAATTAGAGTCGGTTAGTAAATGATCCGGTTTAAAACCTGTGAATCTTCGGTTTCGCAGGTTTTTTTGTTGTATTTAATTCAAAACGGTTTATTTTTGTGCGAAATAAAATCCAGACTATGAAGAACCTGTTCGCGTTTTTTCTGATCGTTATCCTTTTTTCCGCCTGTATGAAAAGTGAAAAATCTGTTCCCGCAAAAGCCATTATTTCGAAGGAGTCCTTAAAGTTATCCTCCAATCTTATGACCCCTGAGGTGTTATGGTCGTTTGGACGCTTAGCCGGAGCTCAGGTTTCTCCCGATGGGAAAAAGATTTTGTACAGCGTTTCGTACTATAGCGTTCCCGAAAACAAAGGGAATTCTGAAATATTTGTGATGAATTCCGATGGCTCGGATAAGAAACAAATTACCAAAACGGCCACACGTGAGGTTGCTGCCAGATGGATGAAAGATGGTAAAACTATTGCTTTTTTATCTTCCGAAACCGGAACTATGCAATTATGGACAATGGCTGAGGATGGTAGCAATCGCCAGCAAATCAGTTTTCGTGAAGACGGTATTAGTGATTTTATCTTTTCGGCTGACGAAACGAAACTGCTTTTTGTAGCTGATGTAAAATACGGTGAAAGAACCGCAGATAAATATCCCGATCTTCCCAAAGCTACCGGCGTTATTGTGAACGACCTGATGTACAAACATTGGGACGAATGGGTGCAAACGGTTCCCCATCCTTTCGTTGCGGACTTTGCAAATGGAAAAATAGCAAATGAAATTGATATATTGAAAGGTGAACCTTTCGAAAGTCCGATGAAACCATTTGGTGGTATCGAACAATTGGCTTGGAGTTCCGATGGAAAAACGGTTGCTTACACCTGTCGCAAAAAAACCGGAAAAGAATATGCACTTTCAACTAATTCAGATATTTACTTCTATAACCTGGAAACCGGAAAAACCGAAAACAAAACTCCCGGAATGATGGGTTACGATCAAAATCCGTCTTTCTCACCTGATGGAAAATGGCTGGCCTGGGAAAGTATGGAACGCGATGGATATGAAGCCGACAAAAACAGGTTGTTCTTAATGAACCTGCAAACAGGCGAAAAAACGGACCTTTCAGCAGATTTTGATCAAAACTCATCCGCATTGACCTGGACAGCCGACAGCAAGTCGATCTATTTTGTAAGTTGCTGGCATGCTTTGACTCAGATTTATCGTGTTGATATTGCAGACAAAAAAATCACGCAAATTACCAAAGGGGTTCAGGATTATTCATCTGTTGCATTGGCAAATGATAAACTCATAGGTGTCAAACACTCAATGAGTAAACCCGATGAAATTTATTCTGTTGATCCAATAAGCGGAGTGGAAACAGAGCTTTCGTTCGAGAATAAAGATATCCTGGCTCAGTTAAAAATGGGAAATGTGGAAGAACGATGGATAACAACCACCGACAAAAAACAAATGCTTACCTGGGTTGTTTATCCGCCTGATTTCGACAAGAACAAGAAATATCCGACTTTATTATTCTGTGAAGGAGGACCACAATCGACTGTTAGTCAGTTCTGGTCGTATCGCTGGAATTTACAACTGATGGCTGCCAATGGATATATTATCGTAGCGCCAAACCGTCGCGGACTACCAAGTTTTGGAAAAGAGTGGCTGGAGCAAATCAGCGGCGATTACGGTGGACAAAATATGCTCGATTACTTTTCTGCGATTGATGCACTGGCAAAGGAACCGTATGTTAATAAAGATAAATTAGGCTGTGTCGGAGCAAGTTATGGCGGATTTTCGGTGTACTGGTTAGCCGGTCATCATGATAAACGATTCAAAGCATTCCTGGCCCATGATGGCATGTTTAACCTTCCTCAACAATACCTTGAAACCGAAGAAATGTGGTTTGTCAACTGGGATTTGGGTGGTGCTTACTGGGATAAAGCCAACGCCATTGCACAACGTTCGTATGCCAACTCACCACATTTGTTTGTTGATAAATGGGATACGCCTATATTGGTTATTCATGGAGAAAAAGATTATCGCATCCTGGCTTCACAAGGAATGTCAGCTTTTAACGCAGCGGTTTTGCGTGGTGTTCCGGCTGAGATGTTGATTTTCCCTGACGAAAATCATTGGGTACTTAAACCGCAGAATGGAATACTCTGGCAACGTACCTTCTTTCAATGGCTTGATAAATGGCTGAAATAAGAATTAAATATGCTATCACGTAGTTCAGGAATTTTATTGCACCCAACTTCCCTGCCCGGAAGGTTTGGGATTGGTTCGCTTGGTAAGGAAGCGCGTAAGTTTGTCGATTGGCTTTCTCTGTCGGGACAAAAAATCTGGCAAATTCTGCCGCTTGGTCCTACCGACCTTAGCCATTCACCCTATCAGTGTTATTCTGCTTTCGCTGGAAATTCTGATTTGATTGACCTTGATGAAATAGTTGAGCTTGGATTGCTAAAGATAGAGGATTTGACACTTACAAAAGCATTTCCTTTAGATAGTATTGATTATCACGGTGTCCGAAAGTTCCGTGAACCGCTTCTTCACAAAGCATTTCTCCGTTTTCGCGAAGTCGGCGGTTTTGGCTGGGATAATTATAGACAGTTCTGGAGCGAAAATTCCTGGTGGCTCGAATCATATTCGCTTTTTTATGCCTGCCGTAAAAATATAAAAGGAAAAGACTGGAGTTTCTGGGATGAATCTTTGGTATTGCGAAATGAGGAAGCGCTTAATCTTTATTATCGTACCTATCGGGAAGATGTTGAATTTCAGCGTTTTTTACAGTTTTTATTTTTTAAGCAATGGTTTGATCTGAAAAAATATGCGAATGACTTAGAAATCAGAATATTTGGAGATATCCCACTCTATGTTTCGTACGACAGCTCAGATGTCTGGACCAACCAGGATCTGTTTTTACTCGACAAAAAGAAAAAACCACTAATGGTTGGAGGTGTGCCGCCCGATTATTTCAGTGAAACCGGTCAGCTTTGGGGGAACCCGCTTTTCGACTGGGAGAAGCTTAAGCTTAGGAATTACGATTGGTGGATTGCACGACTTCATTTTAATCTTCATATGTACGACTTAGTCCGGATCGACCATTTTAGGGGTCTGGAATCGTATTGGGCTATCCCTTATGGTGAGAAAACAGCCGTTAAAGGCGAATGGTTAAAGGCTCATGGCGATGCGGTTTTAAAGATATTGCAAAGTCAGATAGGACATTTGCCAATTATTGCCGAGGATTTGGGTACAATTACCAAAGAGGTTCACCATTTGCGGAAAAAATATCGTTTGCCAGGTATGAAAGTTCTTCAATTTTCTTTTGCTTCAGGTGCAGATAATGAGCATCTTCCGCATAATTACGAGCTTGATTTTGTTGCTTATACCGGAACTCATGATAACGATACCACGGTGAACTGGCTGAAAACAGTGAAAGGAGAGGAGCGTGATCATTTGCGCCGGTATTTTGGTACCACCGGGGTTGATCAGTGGAAAATGATCAGGGCCGTACTTGGTTCTGTTGCACAAATGGCAATTATTCCTTTGCAGGATGTGCTTGGTCTTGAGGCGTCTGCCAGAACGAATACCCCGGGAACAGTTGTGGGTAACTGGCAGTGGAAACTGGCGGCTCAGGATGCATTGAAAGAACAGACTGAAAAGCTAAAAGAGATGACAAGCTTATACGGACGCTAGTACCGCTTCGACAAACTTTTCAGGCTGTTCTGCATGTAACCAGTGTCCGGCATCGGGAATACCGATCAGCCGGGCTTCAGGATATATTTCCTTGATTCCGATGAAATCCTCGTCCGAAATATAATCAGAGTTCAGTCCGCGGATGAAAGTAACCGGATAGCTGAGAATTGGCTGCCGATCAGTGAACCAATCGTGGTTTACATCGCTGGTAATTGAATTGAGTGCGTGTTTGAGTACCGGAACGTTTATTTTCCATTCAAAATAACCTTCTTTGTCCCTGTGAATATTTTTTATCAGGAACTGTCGCAACGTACTGTCTTTTAGTTTTTCAGAGAGGAAGTAGTCTATTTCCTTCCGTGAAGTAACAGCCACCAGATTAAGCTCCTCCATCAATCCGAGAATTAATTCGTGCTCCAGAACTGTTTTGAATGGTTTCTTTTCAGAATTATAGTTTTTGGGAGCAATATCGGCAATAATCAGTCCTGTAACCAGTTCCGGATATTCGGCAGCAAACATCATCGCAAGCTTACCACCCATACTATGTCCAAGAATAGTCGCTTTGCTGATGTGATGGTCATTGAAAAATTTAAAAAGATCGTCAACCATGTCCTGGTAAGTATGCGTTGACGTATGAGGTGACTGCCCGTGATTGCGAAGATCGGGAATGAAAATGGTGAACTTTTCTTCCAGCTTTCTGGCTACCGAAATCCAGTTATCCGATGAACCATAGAGTCCATGCAGGATAACCAACGGTGAACCATGACCAGATTTTCTGAAATGTAAGGTGACAGGCATTATCTCAGACACTCTTTATACTTGAGAATTGTCAGCTCAAGTCCTAAATACAATGCATCTGATATCAGCGCGTGACCGATTGAAACTTCAAGCAAATTTGGGATCGACTGGTTGAAAAACTTCAGGTTCTCAAGACTTAGGTCGTGCCCGGCGTTTACTCCAAGCTGAAAATCAGCAGCAACCTTAGCTGCCAGGATAAAAGGTTCGATGGCCTGATCTGGATTGAATGGATAGGCAGTTGCGTATGGTTCAGTATAAAGCTCAACGCGATCAGCACCAATGATAGCAGCACCTTCAACCATTTTAGTATCGGCTCCTACAAACAGCGAAACGCGTATTCCTGCTTTTTTCAATTTTGTCACGACTTCGGTCAGAAAATCTTTGTGAGCAATCGTATCCCATCCGGCATTTGAAGTGATGGCATCGTGTGCATCCGGAACAAGTGTTACCTGGTCGGGTTTCACCTCGAAAACAAGATCGAGAAATGATTCCGAAGGATATCCTTCGATGTTAAACTCTGTCGTAATGATTGGCCTTAACTCTCTTACATCCGAATAACGGATATGGCGTTCGTCCGGACGAGGGTGAACAGTAATTCCTTCCGCGCCAAATTCTTCACAATTTATGGCGGCAAGCTTAACATTTGGCGTATTTCCCTGACGGGTGTTTCGCAGTGTTGCTATTTTGTTTATATTTACGCTTAAACGTGTCATAGTTTTGATTCACTGATTTGGTGTGCAATTTACAACTTTGATTCGAATTCGATAACAAAATAAATCAATAATTGTGATAGCCGAAAATTTGATTACTGAATCTGTTCCAACCGTCACACTTCAGGAAATTGGTTCTAAAGTGCTGACGCTTATGGAAATATTCCGCATTTCGCACCTTCCTGTCGTCGTTGGAAAAGAGTATTTTGGCGTTGTTTCGGACAAAGATATTTACGACGCCGAAAACTTTGACGAGGAGATCGAAAAGTACATTACTCCGATTCTTTTGCAGCCCCATGTGCATGCCAATCAACATATTTTTGAAGTCGTTGGTGTTGCGTTGGGATGTGGTGTCTCAATTGTTCCGGTACTTGCGGATGACCATTCCTACCTGGGATCTATTACCCGTACAGATCTTGCTTTCAAACTAACAGAACTCTTTTCATCCAACGAGCCGGGTGGAATCATAGTCCTTGAACTCACTGAAATCAATTATTCTTTGTCTCAGATATCTCAGATTATCGAAGGTAATGATGCGCGAATCCTGAGCCTCTATGTTCACAAGCCTTCACCGTTTTCGAAAGAATTGGACGTTACAATAAAGGTAAATGTTGTTGATCTTTCAGGAATTATTCAGACTTTTGCGCGCTACGATTACCTGATTAAGGGAACCTATATGGATCAATCACAGATTAAAGGTCTTTTCGACGATCGGTATGATCAATTTATGAGATATATAAACGTTTAAATATCAAATTATTAAATGAGAATAGCGGTATTTGGCCGAAACATTAATCCAGTTTTTTACGATAGCTTGAGACGTTTGTTCACGATACTGCATCTACATGGTGTAGAAGTTACCGTGTACAGGCCTTTTTTGGAATATATGCGGCGTGAGATAAACTTCGATCCTAAGACGATTACCGACTTTTCGAATCACAAAGAATTGCAAAATGTCGATTTTTTCTTCAGTGTCGGAGGTGACGGGGCATTTCTCGAAGCAATTTCTTTGGTCAGGGATTCGGGAATTCCGATGGTTGGAATCAACAGCGGACGACTTGGATTCTTAGCCGATGTGGCTCAACAGGACCTTGAAAGTGCACTTGACCGTTTTTTCGCTGAGAAATACTTTCTGCAACCGCGTTCTTTGATTAGGCTGGAAAACGATTTAGGGTTATTTTCAGATTTTCCTTATGCTTTAAATGAGTTTACTGTTCATAAGCAGGACACTTCGCAAATGATTACTGTGCATGTCGAGGTTGG
>JANXZJ010000149.1 GCA_025355585.1 Mariniphaga sp.
TATCGATCTCTTTTTTATCGATACCTGTTGCTTCAGCGATTTCACCACCTTTTACCGGCTTTCCGGCAGATTCAATGGCTTTGAATACAATTTCCTTTGTCTCCATAGCAATACATTATTAGGGTTTATATTGAGAAAATAATCTACTTGCAATCAAACCAAGAACTTAATTCGTTTTTGCTCTTTCAGAGTTTCGACAACCTGTTGAGCAAAAAGTGATCGGCAAGCACAATTGCAGCCATGGCTTCAACAATTGGTACTGCCCTGGGAAGAACACATGGATCGTGCCGCCCTTTAGGATTTATCGTTGTCTCATTTTCATCCTTGTCTATCGTTTTTTGCTCTTTCAAAAGGGTGGCAATCGGTTTAAAAGCCACGCGCCAGTAAATATCCTGTCCATTTGAAATTCCGCCTTGTATTCCACCGGAGTGATTGGTCAGCGTTGAAACCTTGTCACCCGTTTTGATGAAAATATCATTATGCTCAGAACCTGACAATTCAGTACCAACAAAACCTGAACCATATTCAAATCCCTTCACCGCATTAATCCCGAGCATGGCATGACCCAGATCGGCATGAAGTTTATTGAATACCGGCTCTCCCCAACCGGAAGGAACACCGGTAATTACACCACTTACAACACCACCTACTGTATCATGGTTTCGTCCGGCTTCTTCAATCCGGGCGATCATTTTCAAGGCAGTCTCAGGGTCAGGGCAGCGGACAATGTTCGATTCTGTCAACGAAAGATCAAGATCCTGGTATGATTTATCCAATGCAACTTCGCCCACTTGTGAGACAAAGGCATTTATTTTAATTCCCTGACTGGCCAATAGCTGTTTTGCAATTGCACCAGCAACAACCCTTGCAATCGTTTCACGGGCCGACGAGCGTCCGCCACCGCGGTGATCACGCACACCATATTTTTGATCGTATGTATAATCGGCATGTGAAGGCCGGTAAATGTCTTTGAGATCGTTATAATCAGCAGAGTGTTGATCTTTATTACGGATGATAAAACCGATAGGTGTTCCTGTTGTTTGTCCTTCGAAAAGGCCTGAAAGAAATTCAACCTGATCACTTTCGTTTCGTTGGGTGGTAATGTGCGACTGCCCTGGTTTACGCCGATCCAATTCGTTCTGAACGAACTCAAGATCGACATTTAATCCGGCAGGACAACCATCAATAACGCCGCCAATTGCTCCGCCATGCGATTCGCCAAACGATGTAAGCCTGAATATTCTTCCTAATGTGTTCATGTCTGAAAATTAATAAACCCGAAGTTTACACTTCGGGTTCATAAAAGTAAGCTATTTTATCGAAATCTTAAGAATCAGCTAAGAATATTAGTGGCATCCACAACCTGAACCTGAAGCTTTTTCATCGCCACAGCTTCCGCTGCCGCAACCTTCAGATTCGCAGCCACCATCGCCACAACCTCCACCTGAACCGCAACCACAGCCTGAACTGTAAGCAGCACTTAACTCTTCTGGAGTTGCATCACGAATTTCAAGAACTTCGCCTGTAAAATGAAGATCTTCGCCAGCTAAAGGATGATTAAAATCCATCTGAACGGTATTTTCATCGACAGAAACTACAATCCCTTCCATACGTTGACCGCTGGTTGACATCATCGGAACTGCATTTCCCGGAGTAATTAACTCTTCGTCGATTTTACCGTCGACCATGAAAATACTTTTGGGAAGTTCAACAATCGCTTCCTCATTAACTTCGCCGTAAGCGTCGACTGCGGGAATTGAAATCTCGAACTTATCGCCATTGTTCATTTCAGCAAGACCACTTTCGAAAGCTGGCAGCATCATTCCTGAACCGAAGAGGAAAATAAGCGGACTATCTTTTCCGGCTTTTTCAAAAATATCACCTTCTTTTCCGTCCAACTTCAATTCATAAGTGACGGAAACCATTTTATCTTTTGCAATTGTCATATCCTGTTATTTATATCTTAAATTAAGGGCACAAAGAAAACACGTTATTCTGAATTATACAATTCTAAGTAACGGAAAAAAGCGAAAAATGTTCTGATTAACCAATATTTAACAGACAATCATTTGCATAAATTCCAAAGCTCAAATAGAATAACAAACGAACCCGGCACCTATCTTGGAGTAACCACGTCATATTTAAGATTATCCAGACAAACGTAAGCCGGAGTATTCATTCCCCATGCGCCATTATCGGTCGATGCAAACCGGAAGGTCATTTTATTTATTTTTCCCAATGAAGATAGATCAACAGTCGTCCATTTGTTGACGATGTAATCCTTCGAATTATCGGTGGAACGATAATCAGCCAGGTAAAAATTGACTGATTTAACTGAATCACCTGCTGCATTATAGCCAATCACAGTCATTTTAAACCAATCCTGGTCATTGCCTGATGTACCCCCAAACTTTTTTGCGAAACTGGGGTCCCCGTTTTTCATGGTTAAAGCAGCGTAAGTGGAATTACACACACTTACACTTTTAACAGCATACTCCGAACCAGCTGTAAACGACGCGAAAGCATCACCACCGAAAGGAGGATAGTAAACTGCAAATTTGTTGGTACCGTTTGCCCCGTCAAAGACACTGTATTGGTTACCAAAGTCAGCTGCGGTTATATCTGCTTTCTGCGAATAAGCAAATCCAGCCCAGGAACCATAGGCTGCGGTATAAATGTTGTCAAATGTCAAACCGGCAGAAGTGAATTTCCCGGTTCCGTCAGCACCATTCCAGTAGGCGGAACTCCCGGTTGATAAACTTTCGAAATCGACCGTTTTGGTTTCGACTAAATCCCCCTCTTCTTTTTGACAGGCAGTGAAGGCAAACATACTTAAAGCAATTGCAAGAATCTGGTTTTTAACAATTTTCATTTTCAATAGTAATTTGTTGTTGATAATTTGAGAAACACTTACGTAAGTCAGTAATACATTCGGCGCATAGACAATCCGAGAAATTTTCCGCAAGGAATTTCCTAAAATCAGAAGTTAATGGCTCATTAAGACACCAACATTCCAAAATATCGTCGTTCCGACAAATAAACGACTTGATACAGCGCGGACAAACTTTTTCCATGTGGAATAATTTCAAGTTAATGTGCCGACTTTCTGTTCAAAAGTGAAAATGAATAACAATGAATTGCAGTTCATTTTTGCTACTTTCCCCGGAAAGCAAAAAAATTGTAGTGAATCGCGGCAGGTATTCTGGCTCGCCTTCTTTTTGATGCCTTCCCATCCATCGATTGACGAACAGTGACTTGTAGTTCAAAAAGTTTGCATTAAGGCTTACAGCTGCGGGTACAGCTCCGGATTTAAACCGGATTCCCTTTTCATTGCGCATTCCCGGTGAGGAGCGCGCAATACCGAAAAACGTCGCAAAGTTAGAAAATCTGAATACATTTAATCAACGAAAAGGAAGAAAATCCGGAAAAGATTCATTTCGCCAATTGGACGATCCGAAGATGTCGCCTCCGGGTAATCCGGTTGTCCTATCTTATTTTTTAGTATTTTTATTCCTTCACAAATTTGTCACACTATGAATCAGCAGGAGGCCGCCAATAGGATATCGCATCTTCGGGAAGAACTTGAAAAGCACAATTATAACTACTACGTTCTGAATATACCTGAAATTGACGACTACACTTTTGATCAGCTAATGGCTGAATTAATCGGCCTCGAAACTCAGTTTCCCGAGTTTTCTGATGCCAATTCACCTTCACAAAGGGTAGGCAGTGATCTCAGCCAGGAGTTTAAGCAAGTCGCCCATAAATACCAGATGCTTTCATTATCAAACACTTACACGGAGGAAGAAATACAGGAGTTTGACCAGCGAATCAGAAAACTTATCGATGAAACGTTCGAATATGTCTGTGAGCTTAAGTTCGACGGGACCTCCATTAGTCTCACCTACGAGAAAGGGTTGCTAACCAGGGCCGTTACAAGGGGCGACGGAGAAAAAGGAGACGATGTTACTGCCAATGTTAAAACAATCAAAAGTATTCCGCTCAGGCTAAAGGGAGATTATCCTGCAGAATTTGAGATCCGCGGCGAAATTCTGCTTCCTTTCTCAGTATTTGAAGCCCTGAACAGCGAGCGCGAAGAGATCGGGGAACAGCCGTTTGCCAATCCCCGGAATGCTGCCTCAGGGACATTAAAACTTCAAAACTCCTCCATTGTTTCTTCACGTAAGTTGGATGCCTACCTGTATTACGTTTTAGGCGATAACCTTCCCGACGACGGACATTATGAACTGCTTCAGCATGCCAAATCGTGGGGGTTTAAAATTTCGGAACATACGAGGAAATGCCAGACGCTGCAGGAGATATTTGACTTTCTGCACGAATGGAATACAAGACGGAAAGATTTGCCAGTCGCAACCGATGGCGTCGTCATCAAAATCAATTCGACCAGATTACAACAGGATCTGGGATTTACAGCCAAATCGCCACGCTGGGCCATTGCTTATAAATTCAAGGCTGAAAGGGTTAGTACGTGGCTAAATTCGGTAAGTTACCAGGTTGGACGCACGGGCGCCATCACCCCTGTTGCCAATCTTGAACCTGTTTTACTTGCGGGAACAGTCGTAAAAAGGGCCACACTTCACAATGCGGAT
>JANXZJ010000125.1 GCA_025355585.1 Mariniphaga sp.
GTCGGTTCAGTAGACCATGTCTGCATACTTACTTTTACCGGCGTATTTACCTGAAGAACCAAAGTATGACCTTCTTTGCTTAAAGTGATGCTGTTTTTCCCTAAAACAGGCGTTGCCGAAGTCATCATGGTCCAGCGAATCTTTGTAGGTTTATTTGGCGCAACCATTTCATCCCTGATCACAACAAATTTCTGATCCACAATGGCCACGCCGCGTTTTGCTTTTGTAAGCTGATTTTCGTAAACCGATGACAAATCGGAAATAGCATACATAAAATCGGGTTTATCAGAAAACTGATCGATTTTGGCATAACCTTTTACCTGCTGAAGCTGGTCATTAATGGTTAGTGTGTTATGGGACTTATTTACTAATCTGAAAATACTCCAGCGTTGCGCATCCTGCGTGCGACCAAATACCTGAATGCCTTTCGATTCAAGCGATTCGTAGTCCTGCATCCCAAAATCAGACGCCCAGCGTGATCCATCAGCTTCCATTATGAAGGAGCCGATATCCATATGGCCGTGATTGACAGATGCAGATCCAGCTTTGAAACCCAGGTATATACCATTCCGATCATTCCATGTAGTTCGCATCATACAAACAGGATTAGCTCCCTGTCCTTTCCAAAATTTTGCCTTTGGTTCAGTCACTTTATCGAGCGGAAGATCTTTCCCCCAGATCATCACAGCAGGAAGCAGCCTGTCTCCGGTAAATTTGGAATAGTTGTCTTTCTGTAAATATGATTTCTCGACCCATAACTGCGACGGGTCGTTATTGCGTTGAGCGAGCCAAAACATTGCAGGACTAAGGTTGCCGCCTGAACCACTATCACCCCAATTGTAGCACAAACCAGTAACTCCGGTCATATTCTGAAGAAACCCGGCAGTTTGCAGAAATCCCGGCGCTTTATTTAATCCAAAATCAGAAGAAAATACCTTTTCAATAGCACTCAAAAACATCACATTAAACGAAGTTCCATAACCCCAATAACCATATCCTTCTGGATAAGCACCATCTGGTTTGTATTCGCCCATAGGCAGGGTGATGGATTCAATGGCGCGGTCGATCATGTTTTTCGAGAGTTCAGGAAAGTCTTCGGCAACGGCCAACGCGCCATAGGTCATGCCAGCATTGCAAACCTGATTCCAGTTATTAACGGCTTTTACCCAACTGTTATATTTCGAATCAAGCGAAGGATTAAGCCCTTTGCTAACAATTGCCTCACGGATTACTTTTCTTGAATCATCCGACAATTTCGGATAGAGCCAGTCATAACCAATCGAAACCGCCATCGTCATCTCAGCAACATCCAGAAAATGGGAAGGATTCCAGTCACTAAATTGGGAGATTGCCAGTAATTCCTTTTCGCAACGTGCAAAGTATTTATCCTGATTGGTTAACCGCCATGCATACGAAAGGTAGAACACCCGACGTAAACCTTCACGTGATTTATCAAGCAGACGCCTTCCAATCTGGATTCGTTCAATAGGTGGCAATAAAAGGATACTATCACATTCTTTTAAAATAGCTTCATGCATCTTCTTCCAGATCGGGTCATTGGCAATCGATTGCGCAATCAAACCCTCTTCTCCTTTCAATAACAGGATTCTCGGATGTTGTTTTTCAGTAATGGTCTGTAATGAAACGGATTGCTGTGCAAAGCTGATTCCTTCAATACAGGTAAAAAGCACAAATGTCAGTACACTTTTCAGGTAGTTCATGAATATTTAGTTTAAATACATTTTTCTCAAAGTTAAATTAAAACAGGTTGAAAAAACCTTTAATTGCGAGATTACCGGAAGTTTTACAACTTAACCGTCACACTTTTCCCGGCATAAACAGTTTGCGGTAAATCGATCGCTATTTCACTAATTCCCTTCTCCTTATTCCATGAAGAATTATAATTATCACCTTTATTCCCGACCTTCGTATTTACAGTCAGGTGAATCCTGCCCAACTTCCGGGTCGGATCAGCAACAGAGATCTCGGTTACTATCTTACCTTCAGTCTTAACCATCACAAGACCCGGACTATCAATACCAATCGTTAAATCATCTGAAATATGAATCTCTCCGGACTGATAAAAAACTACCTCACAGATGTTTGAATCCAAGTGTTTTACAGCTTGCATTGCTGTAGTATTCGATAAGATTTCAATCTCCGGATGATTGGTGTATCCTGCCATTTCCAACTCGGTTGCTGAAGGAATGACAATATATTGGTAATTTGCATTTTGAGGATGAGGTCCATGATCAAGCCAAAGCTTAAACACCTCCTTTGATATCTCCTCCTTTGGCGAATCTGCCTGGCGGTTAATCTTAAACCAGCTTCCTGTTTCAGACTGATTCGACAGATTTACCTTTTGAGGCTCCGAAAAAAGATAACCAATACCATCGTGCAAAATCCATTTAACGTCATTTAATTGTTGTGAACCCTGTTTTACAATCGATTTCTCATTTCCGTTCATCACAACCACATCACCTTTCAATAAACACTGGTTCAAGGTTGTAGCTACAGAAAGCTTTGAATCCGAATTAATTCCTGCGCCCAAACAAACATATTCCTTATCAAAAAAGAACCAGGCTTTCCTCGCTTCCAGCGGGTCGTGCGGACTTTTAAAATCAAAAGCCACTGCTCCGATTGTACCATTCGTAACTGCACCCACGAAATCAGTCAGCCCTTTCTTTTGAATTTCATCTTCCGAAGGAAGTGAAGGCTTCTGCACAACGGTGGTTCCGGGAATTTTTTGCCAGTCGTAAACAGTTGCAATATCGTAATATTCATCACCTGTCCTTGAAATGTAATTGGTCCCATCACCCCGATGGTGGTTCATTAATCCTTCACCATTGTAAGGCTGTTCCATGTTGCAGTCGCGTGTTGAATACATCCGGACGGAAGTAAAAAAAGCCGGTTGCTGATATGTGAAATGTTCCGATTGCCAGAAAAAAGTGCTGTGAGACAACGTCGAAGCAGCCTCTCCCTTACGGATTTTCACTATTGCAGCCAATTCTTCTTTACGGTAATCTGTTGTGCTCAGCAATCTTTCAGGTGTTGCTGAACCAAAAGCTTTCTGCGACCCGGATCGGGTAATATCACGGTTCATGGCGCCTGTGTCCGGAAATTTGCCATAAACCATCATCTTACAAATTCCATCGAGATAATAATCAATTAAAAGCTGAAGCGATGGATCGGAGAATTTATAGCTGGTGCCAGAAACATTGGCGGCCCATTCCGCAAAAGCGTCGGCATAGCCCAATCCATACGACAAGGTATTGTTAACGTGGTCTTCGCGGTGATGAAAACTGTAATCGTATTGCATACCACGGCCGGTGGCAAATTTTATTTCGCCTTCAATAACTTTGATGACTTCTTTAAATTGAGCCTCATCGCGATTAAAGAGCAATGTTTTAGCAAGAATTCCGGCAATTTTAATCCGGTCGCCGCTGGGACGGGCACCTGTAGCATTCAGGTTGGCACGTCCGACCATGGGCAGGGTTTTGGTGATTTGTTCTTTTGTCAGATCGTTATCCATGATTAGCAACATACTGATCAACAGATTGGGGGTTCCGATCTGGTTCCACCACCAGTTTTCACAGATAAAATCATTGACCAGCCAATAATCAAGAGCTGAATAGATTACTTTTTTAAGCTTCTTATCTCCCTTAAATTCCGAACCTTTCTTTTTGTAGGAACGGCTTAATTCAACCAGGTTGTTCAGATGTTCGCTGTGCTGAAAACCTGTTTTCGAAACATCCTTATAATCAATTCCCGGCCAGGTCCCATCTTCACGGATGGTGCTCATCAGCTGCCTGATATGGCTTTCATTGACCTGCGGTTTCATCGCCTCAACAATAAACCTTAGCCTGAGTATTTCCACATCATTGGCGCCAAAAGAGACTTTGCCAATTAAAAGAAAGAGTATCATTAAAATGAATGGGATGCGGTTCATCTTGTTAGTTTAAATGAGTTTAGTTTTCAGCAAAAGTAAAAAACGGGCATCAATACCCGCTGATGTGTGATGGATCAAATCAGATAAAGAGCCATTGATTACGGATTTCTCCCATCAACGGCTCTTACCCTTCTTTCTAACTATTTAACTTGCAATCTCTTTATACTAACAGTCATTGTTTTTGCGGTATTGTCCACTTTATTTACATAGACGTAGGCTCTGTATTTACCATCTGCAGTTTCAACCCAGACTCCGGCTTCTGCTTTGGTATTTATCGCATAGTTCGGTGCATCCTTCAGATCAATTACATCGAAGTCCACATCATCAATATAGATTCCGTATTGCAATCTTGCAAGGTTGAAATCCCTCAACGCCCATGCTTTACTCACTTTTGTGCTTTTGGTTACCCCAGCAGGCAGCGTTACGCCGGGAAGATATTCCGTATTCGCAGGAGAAACAAGTGAATGAAGGAAGGTGATACCCGTAATTGCCCTGTAAAGGTAAACAAGATCAATCTTATCAGCATTGGCAACAGCAGTGGCTGAATTGTAGACTGCCATATCAGCTATTGAAAGATAGCTGTTGTTATTGTCGCTAAGTACCAGATCCAGTTTCATATCCATTTTGGAAATCACATAGGGACCCATCTTATACGAAACGGACTCTCCATCACTACTCTTTGCGGAGAAAGTAAACGTTATAGATTTTCCCCTTGCTTCTTCAGGAATGTAATAGAAATAGCGTAGGGTGGAAGCACAAGTGTCCTTTGAAAAAACGACTTCTGTTTTTGTGCCGGTCGTAACCGAAGGAGTACCAACTACGATACCAATATCGACCCCGCTGCCATTAGTGTAATAAGACTTATTCTCAAGATAAGTGCCAGCTGCACCGGCAATTGTAGCCTCAACCTGGGAAGAAACAAGTTTACCGGTTGCATTCGGCAATGCCATTGCATAGGTAAATTCGATGTTCATTCCAACAATATTTGGTCCCAGAGACCTTTTTATACAGTCATTATTCAATCCCGTTTGGGGAAGAGGGATGGCGTATTCTTTTTCCTTACATGAAGAGAAGAAAATGACCACCACCATTAAAAAGATTAAGCCGAAATATTTATTTTGCATCGTCTGAAGTTTTAAGGTTTCGGTTGAACTGTAATATAAACCGTATAAGTCTTTTTCACCTGACGGTTACCGGAGATTACCGTGTACTTTTTGGGATTTGCCAAATCAGAAAAATCAACTTTACCTACAATTTTTGGATCAAGTTTCGCATCAGTTACGAGACTAAACTGAGGATAAAGGTTTTTCAAATCTGTTCCATAAAAAACAATCGTATTGATTGTGAGGGCCGTTGTATCGATAACGGGCGCCTGTGTTCTCACTGTCTGAAAATCGGATCCCAACAATTCGAAATTACTAACATAACACTGAGCTCTACTAGTGATCAGCAATCCATCCTCATCGATCGGGAATTTATTGCACCTGACAAATACAAAGGCGACCAGCAGGATTGCGAATGAGGTGATAAAATATTTTTTCATTTTATTGTATTTTAATGATTTACACATAACATTACAACCAGGGTTTATTCTGCGTCAAATTTGGATTACGATCACGTTCTCCCGGTGGAATTCTGAAAATATAACACTGCTGATAAGCAAGTTCTGAAGAATTCTGGAAGTAACGATCGCGGTTTGCACCATGTGTATCGATTCTCCAGACTCCGGCACCGTAAGGTGGATTCCAAACCCTTTCAATCGCTCTCCATCTGCGCAGGTCGAAACTGCGTTGTCCTTCTCCAAGTAATTCAATGATACGTTCTTGTTCGATTGCTGCAAAAAATGTCGTTTTATCAGCTGTTTTTTCAGGTTTCAAAGCCGGAAGATTACCCCTGCGACGTATTTTATTCAGAAGATCGATCGCATCGGCCTGAGGACCAGCGATTGCATTCGTTGCTTCGGCATACATCAGGAAAACATCTGCAAGACGCATCACCGGATAACTGTAGTCACCTTCACTTCTGCCAAGACCAGCATAGTTACGGAGGAATTTCCGGAATACATATCCATAAACTGATGCATCAGTATTGTAACTTGTGTAACTCACTCCTCCAATAGTAACCGGCTGGTTCCATGTTTTATAAATAAAAGGGGTAAAGCCCGTTGATTTAAGTGATGTTAATCCGATACACATTTCGTAGTCCCACATAATCGATGATTTCATTCGGTAATCACGATTGGCATAACTCTCGGGATTCAATGTAGAATTGACTTTCGTTCTGGCACCGGTTGCTGTTGGAAGTGTAGGTACCATTTTGGGTGCAAAATCACCAGTAACTGTAGACTGATAACGGTCAGCAATTTCGTAATAAGGGAATACCCAGCATTGTGAACCTTCATGTGTACGCCCGGCAAAATCACGCATTAATTCTTCACCCTGATTTGTACCTGTTCCGCCATGCGTAAAAGCCATAATCATCTCAGGGTCGCCATTGGCAACAGGCATGAAAAGGTAAAAATAGTTAGGCAAAATCTCCGCATTTCCCATCGTACCCCATGAACCAGGATCTCCATTGCGGAACAGCGTAAGACCATAATTTTGAATTACTGCTTTAAAGTCTGAAGCCGCAGCAACATAAGCTGCGTCACCTTCAGCTGCATTTGGAGTAAAGGTGTCTAATTCGGGCCAGCCATTTTTATTCCAGCATGCCCAGTAAAGTTGCAACTTACCGCGGAATGCCAAAGCCGCCGGTTTAGAGGCGCGTCCGTTTTGAGCCGCTTTTACAGGTAGTTTGTCAAAAGCATATGTGAAATCTGCCATGATTGAATCTTTTACCTGGGCAATCGGAAGTCTTGCCAAATCAGCCACTTCTGAATTGTCATAGATCACTTTGCTAAAATATGGAACATCGCCCCACATTGAAATCAGGCGAAAATAAACCATACCACGTAGTAAACGGGCTTCACCGATGATGGCTTCCAGATTGGCAACCGACGCCGGGGTTTTCGCATTCGGAAGCATCTTTTTCACATTCTCGATTACATAGTTGGTTCGGGATACGCCTCCATAAAGGTAGCGATACATTTTATCGAAGCTGGAGCCATAACCCGATGGGTTGTAATTTCCTCCGTTGTAAGCATCACCAAGCCGAAGATTACCGCTGGTTGTACTGGTTCCACGTGTCCTCATATACTCACCCTGACCATCGAAATAGTAATCACGGTCGAATAGCGGACGAATGGCAGAATAAGCACCCATCAGCGCAACTGTTGCATCACCTTCAGTTTTCCAGAACTCTGTCGCAGACATCTCGCCGGTTGGTGTCCGGTTTAGCAGATCCTTTGTGCAAGAGCTGATTATAATCGTCAATACTGCCAAGGCAGACAAGACCAATATTTTTGAATTTACTTTTTTCATGACTTTGCTGTTAGAAACCAAGATTAATACCAAGTGAGAATGATTTATTCAGCGGGTAGGCATCGCTTGCATTTGCAAGTTTCTCAGGATCGAGACCGCGGAATTTTGTAAAAGTTGCAAGATTCTCAGCTGATCCGTAAACGCGAAGACTCTCAAGGCCAACTAATCGAAGCCATTGCTTTGGAAGATTGTACCCAAGTTGGATATTTTTCAGCCTCAGATAGCTCATATCATCAAGCCAAAAAGATGTTTCAACACGATTGTTGCTACCATTCAAGCGTGGCCATTCACCGTCCCGGTTTTCAAGATTCCATGGTTGATTCCAGTGATCCCAGGTAGAAGCATAACGCTGAACGCCAAAGTTGGTATTGTTGTAATTATTGAGCCAGTAGTCTTTACGGCCTGTTGCACCCTGAAATAAGATTGAAAGATCAAAACCTTTCCACGCTACATTTCCGCTAAATGCAAAATTGGTAGTCGGGCGATCGCGCTGAAGATTTGGATAGGCTTTCATATCGTTTGCATCTATTCGACCATCACCATTGAGGTCTTTCCGGAGAATATCACCAGGAGACGCTCCCTGCGGGGTGGCATTATAAACATCCTGCCAGGTTTGAGCAATGCCGATATCTTCGTAGGTATAAACAAAATGATAAGGCATATTCAGAAAGGTATAACCCTTGCCCAAAAATTCATTCCATTTCTCAAGCGCTGTTGTATTGTAAGAAGCATTTAAATTCAATCCATATGTAAACTGTCCTACTTCATCTCTCCAGGTAATATTTCCTTCGATACCACGGTTGCGAAGGTTTCCGATATTCTTCCGGGGTGCATTATAAGCGCCCGATAATAAAAGTGACATATCGGAAGGCCGGTTCATCCCTGTCGTCAGACGATCGTAGTAATCGAGCTCTGTAGTCAGCCTGTTATTCAAAAAACCAAGGTCAAGACCAATATTCGCTACTTTTGTAGACTCCCATGAAAGATTAGGATTAACCATTTTACTGTTGACCAATCCTTTGGCAATTGCTCCGTCAATCATATAATGGTTTGCGCTTAATGTTTCAAGTTGCTCGGAACGTCCTACGCCACTATTGTTTCCCAGACCTCCGTATGAGGCACGCAATTTTCCGCTGCTCAGCCATTTGCTCGTATATGTTTTGATAAAGTTCTCTTCGGTAAAACGCCAGCCCAGCGCTACTGATGGGAAAAACCCAAACTGACTTCCGGGAAGGAATTTTGAAGAACCGTCGTAACGGAAATTCGCTTCAAAAAGGTATTTATCGTAGGCAGAATAGTTCAAACGACCAATGTACGATTGAAGCCCTTCAGTAGTAGAATTACCTGCTGAAGTTTGTGTAATTCCTGCCAATGCAGCATCAAGTTCATGAAGCGCTGGTGAATAACGGTCGCTGCGTCCGCCATTCTGATATCGTTCATACCAAAACTCTTCGCTGTAAACAAACAGGGCTGTCAGGTTATGGTGTTGAGCAATCGTTTTATTATAGGTTAAACGACCGTTTAATTGCGTTTTATAACCTGTATTTGTAAAGTTGCTGATACCAGCATTATCGCCGACATAAGTTCTTGAACCAAATGCATTGGTTTGGAAATTGTAAGATCTGTTTGGAATTGGTGCCGTATAACGAAATTGGTTGAAATAGCTAAGAGCATAATCAATGCGGCCTGTTAAACCTTTGATCGGTGTCCAGTCCCAATACATACTCGTATTTGCTTCCTGGCGATTCTGATAATTCAGGTTATTGACGTATTGCGTGTAAGGATTATAGGCCTGTGGATCTTCATTGTAAGCCATTACGCCGCCAAAGTATCCTGTTGCCGGATCGTAAGGTACCATCCCTGCAATTGCATATTGTAAATCGAAACCTGCAGTATTGGTCGCATCGTCATCCGTAAAGCCATCCGCAAGTGCATAAGTGTATTTCGACCAGTTACCGTCAAATTTCACACCTACATTCATGTTTGGACGCAACTTATAATCGTAATTGAACCTGGCATTGTAGCGTTGAAAATTGTTATTGATCTGTAAACCTTTTTCATCCATTATTCCAACGGAAATAAAGAAGTTCGATTTCTCATTACCACCCGATGCGGAAACGTTGTGGTTTTGAACTGAACCATTGCGGGTCAGAATATTCCACCAGTCAGTATTCGGATATCTGAGTGGATCAATCATGCCAAGCGCCATCCACTGATCAACCGTACCATCTTTGAAGGTAGAGTTGGCTCTCAGTGAATTGACTGCAGCCAAACGTTGTTCAAGGGTAAGTGCCCTAGGATAGTCTGCCATAAATTCATACGATTTGGTAGGAACCTCAACAGCATAAGAACTTGTGACATTAATACTCGTCTTTTGCATCCCTTTCCCCGATTTGGTGGTAATCAGGATAACACCATTTGCTGCACGCGAACCATATACTGCCGCGGAAGTAGCGTCTTTCAATATCGAAATACTCTCCACGTCGTTCATATTGACCCGGTTGATATCGACATCAGGCATTCCGTCGACGACCACAAGAGGATTAGCATTGTTAACAGTTCCCATCCCACGAATGAGTAACGAGACAGCATTTTTACCTGCCATACCCGAATTCTGGCTCACGGAAAGACCAGGAACCAAACCCGATAATCCGGATGAAACGTTTGTAAGTGAGCGGCTTGTAATTTTATCGTCTATCTTAACTGATGCCACAGCACCGGTCAGATTGACCTTCTTCTGCGTACCAAATCCAACAACAACAACCTCCTCAACTCCAACAACATTGGCTTCCATAACCACAGATAATGTGGTATTCGTACCTAAAGTTATTTCCTGCGATGTTAGCCCAACGAAAGAAAAGACCAGCGTTTTGGCACCAGCAGACACAGAAAGCGAAAACTTCCCGTCAACATCTGTGACAGTTCCTATGTTTTGGCCTTTAACCACAACAGCCACGCCCGGAATGGAAGTACCATTCTTCTCCGTAACTGTTCCGGAATACATCTTATTCTGTGCAACTGCTGAAAGACCAGCGAGCAGCCACGGAATAAGAACCATTAGTAATTTAATAAAAACCCGTTTTCTTTTCATAGTTTGATATTTAATTATTCATAACACTTCTATTTATTAATCTGATTTAGTTTTGCGGAATTTGTTTTTCGGATAAGTGCCTCCAGGTAATAGTAGTCGGCATAATTTATTGGGACATCAATTTCTGAATCATGAGGAAAAGATCCGGTTGAATGACCAAGAAGGAATCCTTTATTTTCGCCAGGCTTTGACGAATAATCGCTTCCCAGGCTTTTTAGTATCTGATCAGCCGAACGGATGTAGAATTCTTTTTTCTGCGGAACAAACTGAGCCAGTTCATAAAGTGCTGAAGCAGTAATTGCAGCAGCAGAAACATCGCGTGGTCGTGTTGGAGTTGCTGGTGCATCAAAATCCCAGAAAGGAATTTTATCAGCCGGAAGGTTGGGGTGGTTCAGGATAAAGTCTGCAATTTTTTCCGCCTGGTAAAGGAAACTCACGATCCCTGTTTCGCGGTAACACATCGAATAACCATACAATCCCCATGCTTGTCCGCGTGACCATGCAGAAGCATCTGAAAATCCCTGGTGCGTATTCTTCTTAATTACATCACCCGTTATTGTATCGTAATCAACAACATGAAAGGAACTGTTGTCTGCACGATAATGATTGGCAAGCGTCGTTTCGGCATGTCTAACGGCAATATTATAATAAAGCTGATCACCCGTTTGCTTCGAAGCCCAGAAGAGGAGTTCAAGGTTCATCATATTATCAATAATGACCGGGAATTGCCATTTATCCTGGTTGTGATCCCACGAACGGATGGCGCCGATTTTCTCATTAAACCGGGTGGTAAGTGTTTTTGCAGATTGAATCAAAATGTCGCGATACACAGAATCCTTTGTAATCCGGTAACCTTGTCCGAAACTGCACATCATTTTAAATCCCATATCGTGCGTAGCCCCATTGAATTTCTCTTTTTCAAGAGGCAGTGTGAACTCACGGGCTAACTGTTGCAACGATGCATCACCCGTCAGGTCAGATGCCAGCCATAAAGAACCAGCGTAAAATCCGCTGCACCAGTCTTTCGAAGGGACCACTTTTAAAGATCCGTCACTATTCAGGCTCCTGACAGAAACAACTTCTTTACCGGTATCGCGGGTCAATGCCTTGGTTTCGTTAAAATTCGCAGCTAATAACTTCAGTTGATTTTTGATCTGGTTATCAGAAATAAGCTCCAGTTTGCTGCCCGATTGACATGCCGCTATCAAAAAAAATAAGATCGCAAGAGGTAATACCAGCTTTGTAAGGCTCATAATTGTTAGTAGTTAATCTGGGTTTAGCAATTCGGAAAATACAATCTTCCAGACCAAAAGTAACCTGGCCGATACTTCAATGGCGAACAATCATGTTGCAGTTTATATCAATTTTGTGCCATCCTATAAGAGATGTCTCACATTTGAAACATTTGTTAAAAAATGTTTATTGCCCTCTTTGAAAAACTACCCGAATGATTACTTTCGCTTCTTTGAAAATTAAACCAAATGAGAAGGAGAATCCTCATCCGAGAAGCTTCCTGACGACTATTGTCAGTGGTAACATCGCTATTCAGGATTAATTGACTCACCTCAGTCCAAGTAATATGTATCTACTTTTCAGAAATATAACCAATATTAAAAATTCAACGTATTTCAATACGCTTCGTTTTATATTCCAGTTATTCCTGATTTTATCATTCGGAAATACGGTTTATGCGAACGTTGAGGATTTTAAAATCAAGCGGATTTCTCCCGAAGGAGGTTTTACTTTCGAAGCAATTAGTTCAATTTGTGAGGATAAATATGGTTTTATATGGTTTGGTTCGAATAATGGCGTTTATCGTTACAATTCAGCCGAAACAGTAAAGTTCATCAATTCCCCCGATGATAAAACATCGATTCCTGGAAACTATATCCGCTCGCTCTACCTGGATATGAAACATGAAATCTGGATATCAGCAGATCATGGACTTTCAGTATTCGATTATCAATGCGAATGTTTCAGGAGATTCCAGTTTCATGATGCTGCCGGTAACTCAAAGGGATTAAATGTTCTGCAAATCCTTCAAACTGCAGATAGTACTTATTGGATGGTTGATAATTCCGGATTTTCCCGTATCGATTTTAAAACAGGCATCGTTTCTTATTTGCCGTTACCCGATTCTTATAAAACCGACCAGATCAGGATTGCAGCTAAAACAGAAAAGGAAGATCGGATATGGCTTGGAGGAACTAATGGTGGGATCTATTATTGCGATCCGCCCTATCAAAAAATCGACTTTTTTGCTCATGCAAGAAATCAGAATATAATTACCATCTTACCTGATGGAAAGAATATCTGGATAGGCTACGACTGGGGAGGTGCAGACTTGTTCACCCGTCAGGGAGTATTAACCGATCATTTCGAGGATAATATTGAAGGAAAGAATAAAATTCCGAGTTCACGTGTGCGGACTATTTTCAAATACAAGAACGAAATCTGGCTGGGTACTTTCAAAGGATTAGTCCGGATGAATGAGAATGGCATGGAAGTGGTTGAAATAGAAAAGTACACAGGACTAACAAACAATAGCATTTACCAGATTTACCGCGATTCCAAAAATGGAATTTGGATTGGCACCTGGTCTGGCGGATTGGGTTACATCAATGAATGGTCGAATAACTTCGAACACTTCAAACACGAATCCAATGACAATTCACTAAGCGATAATGTGGTTAGCAGTTTCGAAGAAACGGAAGACGGAAAGATTATCATTGCTACCGAGGAGGGGCATCTCAATTTTCTGGACCGCTCGGGCCACCAGCTTACCGACGTACAGATAAATGGGCCATCCGGAAAGGTTAACCATATCAAATCGTTGAATATTGATAATAAAGGTACATTGTGGATCGGAACATTTGCAGGAGGCATATTTTATCAGCTCAAAGGGGCTAAAGATTACCAAAAATTTAACAAAATTGATGATTTCAAAGAGCAATTCTACGACATTAAGGCCTCCGGCGAGGGGGTATGGTTTGCATCTTCAGTAAGGGGGTTGTTTTATTACAATTACCAAAACAACGCAGTAAAACTTTATTCCTCAAATAATTCAGATCCCGAATCGCTTTCTGCCAATTCCGTCAGATCGCTTTTAACAGACTCGAAAGGAAATCTTTGGGTGGGCACAAATAACGGACTAAACAGAAAGAATAAGGGTTCAGAACGTTTCGTAAGGTATTTTTATAACCCCGATGAGAAAAACCGAATCAGCAGCAATAATATCTATTCCCTGTTTGAAGATTCAAAACAAAACATCTGGATTGGAACCGCTGGTGGAGGAGTCACAATTTACGATCCAAATACCGGACTGTTCTCGCAACTTTCAAAAAAGGACGGCCTCCCGGGAAATGACGTTTATGGAATACTTGAAGACAACAATGGCGTGATATGGATGAGTACCGAAAACGGAATATCTGGCTGGTCGCCTGTAAAAAGGAACTTTCGGAACTTCGATTTTACGGATGGAATCCAGGGAAACCAATTTAATCCGGGTGCCACGTTTAAAGCTAAAAACGGGGAACTTTTTTTCGGAGGTTCTAACGGTTTTACCCGGTTTGATCCAATTCAGATCAAGGAGAATCCGGTTGTGCCAAAGGTAATCATTACAGAGATTGAAATAAATAACCAGGTAGTTAACCAGTTAAATGAACCTAAGGTGATCCGGCAGTCGATTATGACGCTTGATCAACTTGAATTGAAGTACAACCAAAACTCATTAAGGTTCACTTTTATCGCCAATAATTTCCTGTTACCTCAGAAGAACAGGTATAAATACAGGTTAACAGGCTATAGTCCAGACTGGATTGAAACTCAAAAAGACAACAAGGCCATATTTACCAAAATACCTCCGGGCAATTATGTATTTGAAGTAATGGCAGCCAATAATGATGACAAATGGAATGACACACCGACAAGACTAAAAATCACAATCGAATATCCATTCTGGAGAACTGCTTATGCCTATCTCACCTACCTGTTAATCCTACTTGTGATCTTTTATTTCCTGCAACGCGAATTAAGACTCAGAAGCAAGTTGAAAGATTCGATTCTGAACGAAAGGATTCAACGCGAAAATGAGGAAAAACTTCACCAGCTAAAGCTCCATTTCTTTACAAATATCTCGCACGAGTTCCGTACGCCATTAACGCTGATTCTTTCACCGCTATCGCTTCTTAAGAAGAAAATGGCCGGACAGGTTGAACCGATGGAACACATTAATATGATTGAAAATAATGCCAACCGGTTGATCCGATTGGTGAATCAAATCCTCGATATACGCAAAATTGAACTTGGGAAAATGGACTTTCACCCGCTTCCGTTCGACATTGTCGCGCTGTGCCAGGAGGTATTCCAATGCTTTTCCTATCAGGAAAATGACCGGAAATTCAATTTTCATTTTGAATCAGACTTCTCTTCACTCTTTATCATGATTGAACCTGATAAAATTGATAAATTGATTTTCAACCTGTTGTCGAACGCAATAAAATACACCAAAGAGGAAGGGACCATTCAGTTATCGATTAAAAAACCGGGGTGGCAAACGGATACGACTACCGACCGGCAACATTTCCTAATCGGCAATCCTGTCGAAGGCGAATTTGTTACAATCATTGTGAAAAATGAAGGCAAAGGGATTGCACCATCCGTTCTGCCAAATATTTTCAACAGGTTTTATCAGGCACCGGGGCAGCTTTCGGGAACCGGCATTGGGTTGCATCTTTGCAGCGAATATGTCCAAATGCATCATGGTCAGATTGAAGTTTTTACGGGGGAGAATCTTGGAACCTTGTTTTTTGTACGACTTCCTATTACACATGATGAAATCGGGAAAGGAATGCAGAAAGCGGTTGTTCAAACCTCGGAATACGAAAAAGAGGAAATTCAAACCGTGCCCGATCGTGCCTCCGGTATAAAACCGGCAAAGGAGGCGACGATCCTTGCCGTGGAAGACAATAAGGAGATGCAAAGGTTTTTAAAAACCATCCTTTCTGAATTTTACAATGTAATCACTGCCAACGACGGGATTGAAGGCCTCGCAAGCGTTAAGGAATTTAATCCGGATCTCGTGGTTACAGATGTCATGATGCCCAGAATGAACGGCACAGAGTTTTGTCATATTTTGAAAACAGAAATCAATACAAGTCATATACCGGTCCTGATGCTTACCGCGCTTTCGACAGTTGAAAACCAGATGGAAGGTTTCGAAACAGGTGCTGACGACTATATCGTCAAACCGTTTGACGAACGCATCCTGTTGGCAAGAATACGCAATCTCCTCGAATCGAGAAAAATCCTTCGTGAAAAATTCACAAATTCGCTGGGAGAATGGCATGAAGCGATGCAAAAACTTCAACCCGATCGTGAATTGCTCGAAAAGGCAACATTCATCCTTGAAAACAACCTCAATGATGCCCTCTTTTCGGTTGATTCGCTTGCCTCGGCGCTTAGCCTGAGCAGAAGTACGCTGCACCGGAAACTCAAAGCGCTTACCAACCAGTCGGCAACAGAATTTATGAAATTCGTAAGGATCAATAAGTCGATCAAACTCATTGAAAGCGGAATGACCAACATTGATGAGATTTGTTTTAAGGTCGGGTTCAATTCCCATTCGTACTATTCGTTGTGTTTCAAGAAACAACTTGGCCAGACACCATCAGAATACATCAACCGGATCAGGAGAGAATCGAAACAGTAATAGATTCAATGCAATTTCAACCTCTTACAGATCGAAAGCAATAAAACAATTGGATTGTTCCGTTATTCAATGTTCAGGAACAAAATATTCCTATTTTTGCAGAATAATTTTTTCCACTCATGTGGTTAAAGATTTAAAAGACAATAGTTTTAAATAACTAAAACGATCGTTAAAATGAAAGTATTTAAATTCGGAGGAACGTCCGTCGGATCTGTTGAAACGATGAGGACCGTGATGAACCTGATTGCCGATAGAGAACAAAAGCTTGTTGTATTATCGGCAATGTCCGGAACAACCAATAAGTTGGTTGAAATATCTGACTATCTGTCTAAAAAGAACAAGGAATCGGCGTTGGGCATTATCAATTCCCTCGAAAAAAAATACTACAATGTCGTGTTCGATCTTTATGCAACGAAAGAGATGAAAGAGCAGGGAAAACAGGTGCTTTCAGAACGGTTTGATGTGATCAAATCCTTTACATCAGGCGTATTTCCTGAACATGGGGGACGCGCTTTACTGGCGCAGGGAGAGCTGATCTCGACCGCTTTGTTCACATTGCTGATGCAGGAAGCCGGTTATAACGCGGTGTTACTCCCCGCCCTCGATTTTATGAAGATTGATGGCGACAAGATGCCCGACAACTATTACATTAAGGATAAGCTCAATGCGTTATTGAAAAGCGCTCCGAAAGCCGATTATTACATCACGCAGGGATTTATCTGCCTGAATGAAGCGGGCGAAATCGACAATCTTCAACGGGGTGGTTCCGATTATACGGCAACCCTGATCGGTGCTGCAATCAATAGTGAAGAGGTTCAGATTTGGACCGATATTGACGGGTTTCACGATAATGATCCACGGTATGTCGAAAACACGAAGAAAGTCGACACCCTCTCGTTTAATGAAGCCTCCGAGCTTGCCTATTTTGGCGCAAAGATCCTTCACCCGCAAACAGTATTGCCGGCCATGATGAATGGCATTCCCGTCAGGCTGAAAAATACAATGAATCCACCCGATCCCGGTACGCTGATCACCTCGCACAGTAAAACAAAAGGGATTAAAGCTGTTGCAGCCAAAGATGGCATCACGGCCATCAAGATCAGGTCGGGAAGAATGTTAAATGCCTATGGATTTATCAAGAATATTTTCGAGATCTTCGAATTCTTCAAAACCTCTATTGATATGATCACCACATCGGAGGTGGCATTGTCATTGACAATCGACGATCCGAAACACCTCGATGAAATTGTTGCGGAACTGAAGGAATACGGGAAAGTTGAAATTGACCGGAACCAGACCATCGTATGCATTGTCGGAAATATGATTGCAGAGGAAAAGGGTTTTGCCGCCAAGGTCTTTACCGCTCTTGAAGAGATTCCGATCAGGATGATCTCTTACGGAGGAAGCCGCAATAATATATCGTTGCTTGTAAATACGAACGACAAAAAGGCAACACTTCAGGCGTTAAGCAATAAGTTATTAAACGCGTAACAATCCGTCTAATAATCAAAACGACCGGTAAAATATGCTTTATCGGTCGTTTTGATTTTAAAGGAATTCAATCTCATCCAAACCATCCAGAACGTGCGCTCCGGTAGTTAGAAGCCGCTCCTTCGACTGGTGTCCTTTCGCGACAAGTATGCATTTGCAACCGATTGCCTGCGCCACTTCGTAGTCGTGTATCGTATCACCAACCATCAGCGTTCGTTCAGGATCGAGACCTCGTTTATGGATCAGCGATTTACCGTTAGCAACTTTCGATACCGCGAAATTGTCGCTTAACCCGCATAAATCTTCAAAGAAATGGTGAATATCATTATCGGTTACTGTCTTTTCAAGGACTTGTTGCTCCATCGCAGACAGGATAAACTGACGATATCCCAGGTCACGCAAACGGCTTAACAACGGGACAACCTCATCGTGCAGGCCACAATCGTTAACAGCTTTGTTATATATTGAAATAAACTGAAATGCAGGAATTTCAAAAGGTTCAGTTTTCAGATCAAAACCAATCAACTCATAATAATCCTGAACCGGAAAAGTAAACACATCGAGGTATCTTTCAATGGTCAGCAGCTCCAGGTGTCTGTCATGCAACAGGTGATTAATTGAATCAACTGCGATTCTGACATCATTGAGCAGCGTGCCATTCCAATCCCAGATAATCGAATCAAATTTCACTCAGGTCCTTTTGACAACAATTCTCAAAACTAAAAACCGGCATGGAATACATTTTAAGCCACAATTCCATGGCTTCCGCACGATCTTCGTTTACAAGTTTCAGCCTGAGATGGGTCAGCTCAATAAATAATCGTTGTTCTTCGGTCGTATATTGGTCGATGTACTTATTACAATTATAGTATAAATCGTAGGCGATATAATTATTCGGAAAGAGTTTGTAATTCGTATATATCTGCTTATCGATGTAATCAGCAAGGCGTTTCAACCGATCGTTAATGTTTCCCTCTTTTGAAAGACTCTTAAGGGCTTTACTGCTGATGGGAGCACCGAATTGAATCTGTATTCTCCCTTTTTGGTTTTTTAAACCACTCACCATGCTGAGCAGGTCGTCTTTTTCCGATTTGTGAAAATCGGGATCCGCCTGGCGCTTCAACAATTCAGCCACCTTTTCGTTACCGCAGGGCTCAATTTCGTAGGCGATTGACATTGGTACGATCTGCAATTCCTTGAATCCCTTAACAAATTTTCGATTATTCGACATGTTCAGCATTTTCAGCAATGCAGGGGAAGTCTGATCAAGGCCATCTTTTGAGCGCCCTTCGCGCTGAGCTATCCAGATTGAATTCCCGTTATGGGTAATCGTTTCCCGGATATAGGCAGAAAGAAGGTTCGAGGCTTTGAGCATCTGCCTGACCGGAATATTCCGCTTTACGATAAACGAGCGATTCACCCTCGACAAATCTTCAATCCATTGGTAAACCAGTAAATTACTTCCGATGGCTATTTCAGTGGACTTGTAACCGAATTTATACATTTCGACATTGAGCAAAGCCGAGTCGAGAACAATATCGCGATGATTGGAGATATACAAATAACTTTGATCTTTCTTCAGGTGCTCAAGCCCACCAATTGTCAATCCCCTTGTACTGGATTTCAGAATACCTTCAAGAAAAGGGACCATGAAGCGCAACTGAAATGATTCAACATCCCGGGTTTGAGCCATGGCATCTCTGACTTCTTTGATTTTGGCTTCATCAGTAGCATAGAGGTTATTAAGTACCCTTGTAAAAACCGGATCATCCAACAACCTTGTCATGATTGCAGGAACTTCGTCATCATAATAAGGCCTAATTTCATCAAACTCGCTCGAAACCAACATATTTTCGTAGTTTATTTATCTGTTAGAAGTCAAAACAAAGTTACAAAAATAGCTGTTCAAGCGAATAACTCATAAGAAATCTTGAATTTGCCATAAAAAATAGACTAACTGACTGATTTTAAATCATAAAAAAATACGAATTTAAATTCAGAATAGTCAAAATCTGAAATAGAGTTGTCCTCTCAGTTCGAATCGTCCGTTTCCGGGGGTAACATCATTACCGGAACCCCATGATGATGCTCCATCATGAATTGTATAACCAGCCTTCGCATAAGCCGTAACACGGGAAGTTGGAGCCCATTTCAGATTAAGATAGATTCGTTTTCCTTTGCCATGAAACTCGGGAATCGAAAAACTATATAACAGATCATTCTCGTAAGTATAAATGCGGGAATTGTATCCATCTGTATCATAAAAAGCGTACCTGAACCACAGATTCAACTTCCTGAACGGAGTATACAAAATATCCTGAAAGATAAGAAAACCATCTTCATCCGCACCATTAAATGAATACCCGGCATATTCAATCCTTGTACGCAAGGTAAATTTTTCGCTTAGAATATATTCCGTATGAATTCTTAGTTTGGTGGTCATTTCGTCAAAATCGGCTGCAACGCCAGTGCCGCCACTTAATTTCTGTGGTTTCGATTCGTATTTTCCTTTCAGATAAAAAGAAAACTTCCTGGACAGAGCTATATCTACCTGAGCCATATAATCACTGCCACTGCCAGGAGACATGGTGCTGTATGTCAGCCATGGAAAATGATAAATATCAACATAACAGGAAAGCTTCACCTTCGGGAGCGGATAAAGCATTACACCTGTATAAAGACCGGATTCGTTGCGATTCCCGGTACTTTCTGAAAGCGAACTTCCATAAAAGGTATGAAACCCCGGATCAAAATAACGATAATAAACTGCCCAACTGATTTGGGGATGTGCATGCCAGACCAATCCCTGAACAAAACCCGGTTTCAAACTTTTTGACAAACCAGCTTCGCCAAAAAACTGAATAGTCGGAAGTGCTAACTGATAATCGAGCCCAAGATTATAGTTCGTGCCACCTGAAAAGCTTCTGGCCTTATACGGGGAAGAACCGGCATCCATGGGCAATCCAAATTGTTGGTACACAAATAATGCGCCGATCCTGAATTTACTGAACCTTAATTCGTTATAAACACCAGCTACTTGCTCATTAACACTCTTTTCATCTTCAATCTCGGAAGAAGTCCTGTGATAACCCGAAGTTTGCAGCGAAGTAAAATATTGGCCTCCGGTTTCCGCACTGGTAATGATATTGGCATCCCGGTTCTTATTCGAATAAAAAAGCATGAGTTTATAGGGTCCGCATCCAAGAGTCGTTGAAATACCTCTGAAAAAGCGATTTTCGTCGGTCGAAGTGTAAGGCCGGATTCCCTGCCCCGATTTCATAATTCCCAAAACATTGCCAGATTTTCCAAGTCCGGATCCAGTCCAGTAATTCACCCCCTGACCAAACCGGAGCAAGAAATCACCGACCGTCACCTGTCGAAGGAAACCCCTGCCCTTCCAGAATATAAAGCCGGAATAGTAATCGAATCCGGACTTATTGCTTCCGCGAAAGAAATCTTCTCCTGCATCCTTATCGATAATTAACCCAAATTCAAACTTTTCCGGAATTTCAAGCTGATACCGGCTGTACATCGAAATTGGGGAACCAGGGTATGCGGCTCCTTTACTTCCTGAAAATGAACGATAACCTATTGCCTGTGGAAATGAGGATCGAACCCTCGCTATTAAACTTTGGAATACTTTTTTACGGGAATGAAAAACCGAATCAGATGGCGTATCAAATGTGATGAATGGCGTCAAAGAGGTAATAACTTCGGATGTGATTCCTTCGACAACGGCCAGTTCAGCAGTCGAAACGAAAAAACCGAATTGCTTCCGGTAAGCAATTATATTTTGAATTTGTCTGAAATCCAACATATTTAACATTTCCAGCTCCTCCTCTGATGCCAGGTTGATATTTACCGGATGTTCGGCGATTTTGGTAATATCTTCCAGCATAACCGAGTTTGTAATTTCTGCCTCATCTGATTCAGCAATCGACTCAATCGCCTGTTCAATCTGCTTTTCCTTTTGTTCCTCTTTATTCTGAGAGAAACCTTTCAGGAAAGTCGCCATTATTAATAGTAGCAGATATATCGATCTCCTGTTCATATTCAAAGGTTTAATGTCAAAGAGATAGAAGGCGTATAACCCAGTGTTTCGTGATGTACAATTGCAAAATCAACGCTAAAGTTTCGGTTCTTAAAACCAAGACCGGCTGAGTGGCGAATCGGCTTCCCTGATAACCCGCCACGAAGAAAAAAACAATCGGAAAACTGATATTCGATGCCCATTCTTATATTCAATGGATTATCATAGCAAAAGGCAACAGCACTCACAAAAACGAGGTTTGCAGATGGCTTTAGAGCAATGCCGGCAGTTGCGCTGACTGGCAGTTCGGATTTGAAATTGAGCGATTCGATTGAGGCACGCGAAGGATTGAAAATATGCAGACCAATCGTCAGGTTATGTGTTGTCTGATAAAGCATTCCAAATTCAATCAGAAAAGTTCCCCTTCTACTCCCCTGCTCCGGAAAGTCAATCATAAAATAGTTGAACTGAATTCCCGCATAAACCCGGTTGCCCAAGGCCCTGGCCATTGATAAACCAAAACGTGATTCATTATAACCTGGTATACCTTTCTGCTGTATGCCAACTGCAAAGTTGGAGAGTGTTGTAGGAATAACGAATGCCAGTGCTTTTGAAGAAAACCCCTCGATAAGATATGGCTGACGAAAATCGACTGCGACTGAGACGTTTTTAAACAGCGCCAGGGCGGCCTGGTTATTAAATACTGAAAACGGGGAAATAATTGCGACAGAAGCATTGCCAAGTGCAACCTCTCTCGCTCCAACCTGATTGTTATCTCCGATTGAATAACCCTTCGAAAAAAAAACAAAAAATGCAACGAGGGCTAGTAGCCTGTATTTTACATTTACCCCTTTCATCCCGATTTTTGCGTGCACAAAGCTTAATTTTCCTCTCCCGAAATGAATTCTTAACAAAAAATTCATATAAACAAAAGAGGAGACAATCGTTCGATCGCCTCCTCTAATTTACGCAAAAAAACATTATTAAATGGGAATTTTCTAATTCGTTTTATAGGGAAATTTCACCTTCGATAATTCGGCATTTGCCTCAACAATTTTCACTTTCAGGTTCTCTTTATAGGCAATCAGTTTGGCCATCAGCGCTTCATCGCCGGAAGCGATCATCTGAGCGGCCAGTATTGCAGCATTTACAGATCCGTTAAGTGCCACAGTTGCAACAGGAATGCCCGGAGGCATTTGAAGTATTGCCAAAATTGCATCCCACCCTTCAAGACTTGCTTTAATGGGAACACCAATTACAGGAATTGGTGTCATTGCAGCAATAACCCCCGGCAAATGGGCAGCCATTCCGGCAGCAGCGATAATCACCTTTATTCCACGTCCATAAGCCCCTTTTGCAAACTTCTCAACCTCTTCGGGGGTGCGGTGTGCCGACAGCGCATTCATTTCAAACGGGATCTCAAAATCGTTCAGAATACGGGCTGTAGCCTCCATCACAGGAAGATCTGAAGTACTTCCCATAATTATACTTACTTTTGGATTCATAATTGCTTTTAAAGATTGTTAAAGTTACTATTCTAAATGCGGTATGTGAACGTGACAAAATTAAACTTTTTTGCACAATCGTTACCGTTTGCGGCATCATCCGCGGTAATTTTCACCTTCCGAGTAAAAGAATCTCTATCTTTGTTCGCTTAATTCGGGCTTGTGTCATGCAGTTTGAGTTATACTTAAAGATGATAAGCAACTTTGTGTAATATCCCGTACGGGGATTAAAAAAAACGAATGAAACGAGTTAAGCTTTGGGATAAAGAATTTGAAATCTCGCTGCCAAATGCAGATATTCAAACAGCTATCAAGCAGATGGCCGTCAAAATGAAAAAAGACCTTGAAGGGAAAGAGGTACTTTTCATTTGTGTTTTAAATGGCGCCTTCATGTTTGCCTCCGAATTAATGAAAGAGGTCGAGCTCAACGATGCAGAAATATCGTTTTTGAAACTGGCTTCCTACTCAGGGATCAATACTACAGGCGAGATAAAAGAGCTAATTGGTCTAAATGAAGTTATCACGGGACGTACCGTCGTAATCATTGAAGATATTGTCGACACCGGTCATACAATCAAGGAGGTAATCAAACAATTGATCGGAAAAGGAGCCAAAGAGGTTAAAGTTGCCACGCTGCTTTTCAAACCAGATGCTTTAAAAGTTGACATCAAACTCGATTATGTCGGATTAGAAATTCCAAACGATTTTATTGTCGGGTTTGGTCTTGATTACGACCGCAGAGGGAGGAATTTCAAAGATATCTATACGCTCGTAAAAGAATAATTTAAGAATTAATTTTGATAGAAATGATTAATTTAGTGCTTTTTGGTCCTCCTGGTGCCGGAAAAGGTACGCAGGCTATTTACTTAGCCCAGACATTCAATTTAGTTCATTTGTCAACCGGAGATCTTTTGCGACAGGAAATTGCTGCTAAAACCGATCTGGGGCGTCTTGCTGATGAGCTGATCAGCAAAGGGGAGTTAGTTCCCGATTCAATTGTCATCTCGATGATTGAAGCAAAGCTTAAAAAGCCTAAAACAACTGTTGGGTTCATCTTCGATGGATTTCCAAGAACAGTACCACAGGCAAAAGCACTCGACGAACTGCTGCGAAAACATCATTCCAAAGTTTCGGTTATGCTCTGCCTTGAGGTGGAAAAAAATGAATTGATCGACCGCCTCCTTAAAAGAGGCTTGACGTCAGGGAGATGTGATGATAACAATACCTCGACGATCGAAAACAGGATCAATATTTATAACGAAAAAACAGCACCACTCATCCAATACTACGAAAGTCAGGGGAAATACCATCCAATTCAAGGGGTTGGCGAGATCAGGGAGATTGCTGCAAGACTAAAGGAAACAGTAGAAAAACTATAAAATCACATTTCCAAAAATATAAACTTTGCGTGTACGGGCGTTTGACATCCCGCACCGCAAAGTTTTTTTTTGAATATACCTGTTGAAACAAACAGGTTCATCGTGTTGATATTTAATTCTTCACAAGCTATTTGTGAACATTTTTTATTATCTCGATTTAAGAGCGTACTTTTGCAGATCTATTAAGATTTTAAAAATGGATTCGAATTTTGTCGACTACGTAAAAATAATGGTCCGTTCCGGACATGGAGGCCCTGGGTCGAGGCACTTCCGACGTGAGAAATTTTCCCCCAAGGGTGGACCAGATGGTGGCGACGGCGGACGCGGAGGACACATTATCCTTCGTGGTAATAAACAGATGTGGACGCTCCTTCATCTCAAATACAGAAAACATATCATTGCAGAATTCGGAGGCTCAGGCGGCAAATCACGTAGCACTGGCAAAGACGGTGACGATATCATTCTTGATGTTCCGCTCGGAACAATTGTCAAGGATGCTGAAACAGGTGAAGTCCTTTTCGAAATCAACACCGATGGCGAAATGATAATCGTTGCCAAAGGCGGGCGTGGCGGACTTGGAAACGTGAATTTTAAGTCATCCACGATGCAAACTCCCCGCTTTGCCCAGCCGGGAGAAGATTTTGATGAGGGATGGAAAATTCTGGAACTTAAGATCCTTGCCGATGTAGGTTTGGTGGGATTTCCGAATGCCGGAAAATCGACTTTGCTTTCAAAAGTTTCGGCAGCAAAACCCGAAATTGCCGATTACCCTTTTACAACGCTTGTACCAAATCTTGGAATCGTTGCCTACCGCGGCGATCAATCGTTTGTAATGGCCGATATCCCTGGAATTATCGAAGGAGCACATGAGGGAAAAGGTCTCGGATTGCGTTTCTTACGCCATATTGAACGAAATTCGATCCTGTTGTTCCTGATTCCTGCTGACAGTAAGGACCATTACAACGAGTACCAGATACTTTTGAATGAACTCCAGCAGTTTAATCCTGAACTCATCGACAAGCAACGAATTGTTGCGATCTCAAAAAGCGACCTGCTCGATCCTGACCTAATGGCAGATATCAGCAAGGAGATGAAAGGAATTCCACATGTGTTTTTCTCCTCAATTGCCGAAAGCGGAATCGTTGAACTGAAAGATTTAATATGGAAATCAATAAATAGTTAATATAGAGCCCATGGAATTTCTCAATCTGCTAAAAAGTTGGGATCAAAATCTATTTCTTTTTCTCAATGGGATGCACAACCCATTGTGTGACTATTCCATGACTTTGTTTACACTTACTCCAACCTGGCTGATATTTTACGTGACGATTCTGGCCATTATCGTTAAGAAACACGGCAAGAAATCGCTTTTCATATTTTTTGCCATCGCGCTGATGATACTTTGTGCCGATCAGTTTTCCGGAATACTAAAACACACCGTTCAACGGTTGCGTCCGTCAAACGACCCTGCGTTCAGCCAGCTTGTCCATATCTTTTTCAAAAAGGGAGGGCAATTTGGATTTGTTTCAGCCCATGCCGCCAACACCTTTGCAATTGCGACCTTTACTTCGTTGTTGTTTCGGAATCGCAAATATGCGATGTTCATGTTCCCTTGGGCAATAATGATTTCCTACAGCAGGATCTATTTGGGCGTTCATTATCCAGGTGATGTGATTTGTGGTGCCATTCTTGGAATTGGTATTGGTATCGGAATCTTTAAGTTGCTGAATTATGCCGAATCGAGGCTTAGCCCTGTCAACCTTTTTGCCCGAAACCCGTTGAAAGACAAAGAAGCCAACCGGATCATCGAAGTTGGTGTGTTCACAATCATCATGTGCATAGGCATAATAGCCATGCTGCTTGTGAATGATGTGATACCCCATTAAGCTGAAAAGCAAATTATCCATTTGAATGACCTCCGCAAAGGTCATTTTTTTTGTGCTTAAAATAATTTGATATCATTATTATAGTGTGTCTTTTTATTTATTAATTTTGGTATATCAAATTTCATTAACCTTGTTACTGGAATATGGAAAAACTTACCAAGCCTTCATATCCTGACCTTTGGATGCCTTATCCGAAGCTTCCGATGTCAATACCGGAGCTCTGGAATTCAATATTACAGCTCCCGATATCAATACCGGAGCCTTGGATGTCAATATTGGAGCTCCGGATTTCAATACCAGAGCTGTGGAATTCAATATTACAGCTCCCGATGTCAATACCGGAGCCTTGGATGTCAATATTGGAGCTCCGGATTTCAATACCAGAGCTGTGGAATTCAATATTACAGCTCCCGATGTCAATATTACAGCCTTCGGTATCAATACCTGCTATTCAGTTATCAGATTTCCCAAAATTGCAAAACCGGTTCTATATATTACCACGTCACTAAAAAACAGGCTGACGTTTACTTCTCCTTTATAATTTAACTTTTTTACAACAATTTAAATTCTAAAAGCAATGAGCAAAACAAGTATTAAAGTCGAAATCCCCGAGAGTAAGCCAGATATGCTTAATAAAATGGGGGAAAATGTATTGAAAAAGCATATCGAATTAGGAGAAAAGAGTCCTTTGAACGGGCTCGATATGGAGACATTTGCTGTAAAATTAAATGATGGAAAATCGAAGCGAGCCCAGGCAAAAAGTCTTCATGAACAGGCCGAATTGTTGAACCAACAGGCGGGTTTAAGCATCGGCATCGACAAGTCGCAGAATACGAAGACAGCGGGTACGGTCTATTCCACCCTTACAAGCGCAAGAGATATCTTGCTAGGCCTAAACAGGGGCCAGGAACGGAAGTTAACCGAATGGGGATTTGATGTGGTGATCAGCGATGTTACGAAAAATAAACCTGATAATCCCAAATAGCAATACCTGATCCTGCTGCAGAAGCCGGCTGCGGTAGGGTTAATAAGTAGTTGCGGTAAACATTAGTCAGTTTTACTTGTAAAAGAATTGTAAATTAGGCATTCCGATAATCTGGGATACAACAAAGAAGTAAAAGCATTAAATTTGCATAAGATAAAAAAAGGGATAATATTAATGTAGTTGAAAAAAGGGATTATATCCACAGTCATTTGCACCAGTTAGACGAAGGCCTAATTAATCAGTTTTACGAAACACTACGCAAAGAAGAAGTCTTAAAAACGAAGTTATCAGGCAGAGCCGAAAAATCGGAAAATGATATTCAATCAGGAAAGATATTTTTTAGGGCTGATGTAGAGCAAAGAACCAATGAGAATCTCAGGAAATGAAGCTCGTTTAAAAAGAACAAGCTTGAATAAGTCATCCCAATTTACTACAACACTTAAATAAGCAAATTACATCTTCTCACCGCAAAACCTTCTTAACCGGCACAGTTTTAGGTTCCATCGGTCCACGCTTGTAGATGATGAGTCCGTTCAGGAAATTACGCAACAACTGGTCACCGCACTCTTTGTAATTCTGGTGGTCTTCAGCACGGAAGATCGCTCCCAATTCGCTTTCTGATATCTCGAAATCAACCAGTTTAAGGATGGCGATGATATCTGTATTTTTAAGCTGAAGCGCTACCCGGAGTTTCTTTATTATATCGTTATTAGTCATGACAATTTAAAATTTAACAAGTTAATCACAACGGTCAACACGAATCTGCTGATAAGCATTTCGATAAACCTTTCCTGTGCAAAGCTACGAAAAGAACTAAAAAAGCCATCCCTTGTGAGGACGGCTTTTAAATATTTGACGAATCGGGAGACTATCTCGTGAAAAGCAATTCGCGGTATTTTGGTAATGGCCAGATTTCATTGTCAACCACTTCTTCCAGTTTATCGATGTTATAACGAATTGTATCAAGATATGGACGAACTGATTTTTCGTAGGCGTATGCCTTATCTTTTCCGTGTTCGATAAGATTGGCCACCTTACGGGCTTCTGTCATTTCATGAACCTCAGCTTTGATGGCAGAAATATGGCCTGAGATCTTCCTGATCAGATCAAGACGGGCACCAGCTAATTCTTTGAATTCAGTGTCACCAAAGATCGCTTTCAACCCTTTCACATTATCCAGTAAAGTTGTCTGATAAGCAATTGCTGTCGGTACTATATGGTTGATGGCGATATCGCCAAGAACACGTGATTCAATCTGAATTTTCTTGGTGTATTTTTCCATCTCCACTTCAACACGGGCTTCGATTTCGATCGATGTAAAGATGCCAAGATCAGAGAAGATTTTGCGTGATTTATCAACCAAATATGCTTCAAGTGCCTGAGGGACGCTCTTAATATTCGTCAGACCGCGGCGTTCAGCCTCATCGGCCCACTCCTGACTGTAACCATTACCGTCGAAACGAACCGGTTTACATTCAATAATGTATCTCTTAAGAACCTGGAAGATTGCTTCATCTTTCTTCACGTCTTTTTCGATCAGTGCATCGACATCCTTCTTGAATCTGATCAGCTGAGCAGCAACCACTGAGTTAAGGGCAATCATTGCAGAAGCACAATTGGCCGAAGAACCTACGGCGCGAAACTCAAACCTGTTACCGGTGAAAGCAAAAGGCGAAGTACGGTTACGGTCAGTATTGTCAAGTAATATCTCAGGAATGCGCCCGATATTCAGTTTCAGAGACGTTTTTTCGTCCGGCGTCATCTTGCGATCATTCACATTTTCTTCGAGTAAATCGAGCATCCTGTTTACTTCACTTCCAAGGAACGACGAGATAATTGCCGGAGGTGCTTCATTTGCACCCAAACGATGGGCATTACTTGCCGAAACTATGGAGGCACGTAATAAATCCTGGTTATCGTAAACTGCTTTAATTGTATTCACAATAAAGGCAAGGAACTGAGTATTCGATTTTGGATTTTTTCCCGGAGAATAAAGATTTACACCGGTATTGGTAGAAAGCGACCAGTTATTGTGTTTCCCTGAACCGTTAATCCCGGCGAATGGTTTTTCGTGTAATAACACATAAAAACCGTGGTGGCGGGCAGTTTTATCCATTAGTGCCATAACCAGCTGATTATGGTCATTGGCAAGATTTACCTCCTCAAATATCGGAGCAAGTTCGAACTGATTAGGAGCTACCTCATTATGACGTGTCTTGCAAGGAATTCCCAATTTATAGGCTTCGTTTTCAAAGTCCTGCATAAACATCGCAACCCTTTCCGGAATTGATCCGAAATAGTGATCCTCGAGTTGCTGATCTTTTGCCGAAGAGTGTCCCATCAATGTGCGGCCTGTAAGAATAAGGTCAGGACGTGCATAGTACAATGCTTCGTCTACGAGGAAATATTCCTGTTCCCAGCCGAGGTTCGCCTGAACCTGGGTTACATTCTTGTCAAAATACTGGCAAACATCAACCGCAGCTTTGTCAATAGCATTTAAAGCTTTTAAAAGTGGCGCCTTATAGTCGAGTGCTTCTCCTGTGTACGAAATAAATACAGTTGGAATAGAAAGTGTTGTGCCTACAATGAATGCAGGTGATGAAACATCCCATGCTGTGTAACCGCGAGCTTCGAAAGTGTTACGGATACCACCACTCGGGAAGGAAGAGGCATCTGGCTCCTGCTGTGCAAGCAATTTGCCGGAGAAACTTTCGACAACACCCCCAAGTTCTGAATGATCGATAAAAGCATCATGTTTTTCTGCTGTACCGTCGGTTAATGGATGAAACCAGTGCGTATAATGAGTTGCCCCATTTTCCATGGCCCATGCCTTCATTCCAATCGCAACCTGATCTGCAATTTTACGATCGATGGTTGTTCCGTTGTCAATTGCATCGATAATTCCTTTATACGATTCTTTTGACAAATACTTCTTCATTTTAGGTCGATCAAAAACCAACATTCCATAATAGTCTGAGGTGAGGTTCTCTTCACGTTTCACAGGGATCGGTTTTCTCGTACAAAGAATTTCAAGAGCTTTAAATCTTAATGTTGCCATAGTTGTTGATATTTATCGTTTAAAATATTTTCTTTAATTTTCAGCTAAATTACACTTTTCTTAAATCCACCCCCATTTTTTTATTGCAAATTCGAATATTTCACAATATTTTAACATTGAATCCTTATTTATCGCGATGTTTTAGCAAATCCATCTATTTTTTTCACAACTTTGATCAAAGTTTGAGCTTTTCAGACAAATTAAAACGATTTATTGCTGATCAAACCTGCTACATATTGATAAAAGTGATTATAAATGGTGATGTGGATTTAAAATGTACGACTGACAATTGAACAGAATCCATTTTTTAAACAAATTTTACCCGTTCAGGTTCATTTTTTTTGAAATAAAAAAGAAAACCCGGTAAAAAACCGGGTCTTGAATAAAAAAATATGTTTTTACGAATCAATTTGAAAAATGATAATAAAACCGGATAATGGTTCTGATCCCATTGTAAAAGTTCTCCAATGCGAAATTTTCGTTCGGTGAATGGATCGCATCCGACTCGAGGCCAAAACCCATCAATACCGACTTTACGCCCAGTATCTCTTCAAATGCCGATATAATCGGGATACTTCCGCCACTTCGGACTGGCACTGGTTTACGCCCAAATACGTCTTTATAGGCAGCTTCTGCAGCATGGTAAGCGGGGAGATTGATCGGGCAACTATAACCCTGTCCACCGTGAAGTGATGTTACCTCCACTCTAACCGAATCCGCGGCAATCGATTCAAAGTATGTTTTGAATAATTCAGCAATTTTATGATGATCCTGATCCGGAACAAGCCTTGCACTAATTTTCGCGTATGCTTTAGACGGAAGAATGGTTTTGGCACCTTCACCGGTGTAGCCACCCCATATTCCGCAAACATCGAACGAAGGACGGATTCCGGTGCGCTCCATTGTTGAATAACCAGATTCGCCCTGTAAGGCCTTAACACCAATTGATGATTTGTATGCTACTTCATCAAAAGGAGCTTTTGCCATCATGGCTCTCTCATGGTCGGCCACATCCATCACGTCATCATAAAAACCCGGGACAGTGATTCGGTTATTGGAATCGGTTATCCCGGCTATCATTTTACACAATTCATTAACGGGATTGGCAACAGCACCTCCAAATAATCCGGAATGAAGGTCACGATTAGGTCCGGCAACTTCCACCTGCCAGTAAGCAAGCCCCCGAAGACCCACGGTGATTGACGGAATATCACGTGCGATCATCCCTGTATCGGAAACAAGTATAATATCTGCCTTCAACATTTCTTTATGCGCGGTGCAAAATGCTGCAAGATTCATGGAACCTACTTCTTCCTCCCCTTCGATCAAAAACTTAACATTACAGTTTAATGTATTGTTTCTGACCATAAACTCGAAAGCTTTCGCATGCATAAACGACTGTCCTTTATCATCATTCGCACCGCGGGCCCAGATCTTCCCGTCACGAATTTCAGGTTCGAAAGGGTCAGATTTCCATTGATCCAAAGGATCAACCGGCATAACATCCATATGCCCATAGACTAAAACGGTGGGTTTTGCAGGGTCTGTAATTTTCTCCGCAAATACGACGGGATTACCGGCAGTCTCAAAAATTTCGGCACGATCCACACCCGCTTCGGTCAGTATTTTAACCCAGTATTCGGCTGCCTTGTACATCTCAGGGCGGTTTTCGCTCAATGAACTTATCGACGGAATTCTGATTAATCCGAAAAGCTCTTCCAGAAAGCGCTCTTTATTTTCTTCGATGTAACGATTTATTGTGTTCATTTGATTATTATTAATTTTGACCAAGATACTCATTCATTTAAAACCTAAATGAGATATATATCATAAAATATCCTCGTTCATGAATCTTTAATGATACCATTCATCAAAGCTGACATTTTATGAATTTCAGTCCCAATTATCGGGCGACTCATTTGCAAATTGATTAGTAAATCAAAACCAAACCCTTATACTATGGAAGAGATCATTAAAACGATAACGCTCTATTCGGCGCAAATCATAGAGCTTTTAGGTGCATCAGTTATTGTATATGCCTCAGGTGTAGCATTTTTACACTACCTCAAATATGTTTTTCAGAGAAAATCCGCAGGGGTTCCAAATCTGGAGATCCGTTTAACCCTGGGTCGGTCATTAGCGATCGCCCTGGAATTATTGCTTGGCGCGGATATTTTAAAAACAGCCATCGCACCAACGTGGGATGAAATTGGTCAGCTGGCTGCCATCGCGACATTGAGAACTGCTCTTAATTACTTTCTTGAACGCGAACTTCGCCAGACAAAGCCCAAAGAAGGTTAATTATGTGAGGTTTAAAAAACATATACAACAATTTTCAAAGTAATTATAAGGTGATTCATTTTTTTTTATATTTGACCTTGAATTCAAAATCCATATACTAACCAAATGGGACTACTAAAAGCAAAACTTTCTGCCTACAATTTCCCTCAAACATTAATGAAGACTGGTCTTTACCCCTTTTTCCGGGAGATTGAATCTGATCAGGACACTGAAGTTGTCATTAATGGGAAAAAAGTACTGATGTTCGGATCGAACAGTTACCTGGGTCTTACAAATCACCCCAAAATTAAGGAAGCGGCTAAAAAAGCAATAGATAAATACGGAACAGGCTGTGCGGGCTCCCGTTTTCTGAACGGAACACTCGACATTCATATTGAATTGGAGCGCAGGTTAGCACGTCTGGTCAAAAAAGAATCGGTTGTTTGTTTCAGTACCGGTTTCCAGGTAAATATGGGCGTGGTTTCAATTCTTGCCGGACGCAATGATTATCTGCTTCTTGACGAACTTGACCATGCATCGATTATTGAAGGCAGCCGGCTTTCGTTTTCAAAGGTTTTTAAATTTGCGCATAACGACATGGACTCTCTCGAGAGCAAATTAAAATTATGCGATCCGGGTGCTATCAAACTGATTGTGGCCGACGGTATCTTTTCGATGGAAGGTGATATCATTAAATTGCCAGAAGTGGTGAAGCTATCTCAAAAATACAACGCTTCCATCATGATTGACGATGCTCATTCACTTGGAGTATTGGGCAAATACGGAGCTGGTACAGCCTCTCATTTTGGTCTGACCGATAAAGTTGACCTCATCATGGGTACCTTTTCAAAGTCACTTGCTTCTTTGGGAGGATTCATTGCCGGAGACGAAGCTGTCATAAACTATATCAAACACAATTCACGTTCCCTGTTATTCAGTGCGAGCATGACACCAGCCTCTGTTGCGACTGTTTTATGCGCGATCGAGATCATGGAAAGTGAACCGGAAAGAATTCAACACCTTTGGGATGTCACAAAATATGCCAATGAAAAGTTTAAAACATTGGGTTTCGACACCGGAAAATCAGAATCACCTATTATCCCCCTCTTTATCCGGGATGATATTAAAGCATTGAAGATGGCCCAAGCGCTCCTGGCTGATGGTGTATTTGTCAACCCGGTTGTTTCACCCGGAGTTCCAAAGGAAGATAGCCTGATCAGGTTCTCATTGATGGCAACCCATACATTTGACCAGGTAGATGTTGCGATCGATAAGATAGCCAAATGCGCACGGAAACTTGGGGTAATCAATTTAACTGAGGCGTATCGGCTGTAATTTTAGTCTCCCGTTTTATTTTCAGCGTGAAGTGACGGATAGGACCCCGACACTTTATAGTTGTCAGCCTTTATTTCAGACTGACTTAAATTTTCACACCGATTATCTATGAAAAAGGTCGTTTTTATTACAGGAATATCTTCAGGATTTGGAAAAAGCACGGCAGAATACCTGGATCAGAAGGGTCATGTGATCTATGGCACAAGCCGGAAAGAAATTGAAACCGATCATCGGATCAATGTTTTAAAAGCAGATATTACGGATATTGATTCGGTAAAAGCAGCTGTTGAGACGGTCCTTCAAAAAGAAGGCCGTATAGATATCCTGATTAATAATGCGGGAATGGGGATCTCAGGACCGGTTGAAACAGCGTTGACTGACGACATCCGGCTTCAGATGAGAACCAACTTTATGGGCGCAGTGAATGTAATTCAGTCGGTATTACCAGCAATGAGGGGACAAAAAAGCGGAACAATTATCAATATCAGTTCGATAGGTGGCCTGATGGGACTCCCCTTTCAGGGATTTTACTCTGCCAGTAAATTCGCGATCGAAGGAATGAGTGAAGCCTTGCGAATGGAATTAAAACCGTTTAACATTAAGGTTGTTGTTATCAGGCCCGGAGATTTCTTCACGAGCTTTACCTCCAACCGTAAGGCCGATGAAAATATCAGCGTGAATAATCCGTACGAACCGCAGTTCCGGAAATCGATGTCAATTATTGAAACGGATGAAAAAGGGGGAATGAAGCCCGAATTTTTTGCGCGTAAACTTGCACAAATTATAGAAAAGAAGAACCCCGGCTCTACCTATATTATATCAACAGCAGAACAAAAGCTGGCGGTCGTTCTCAAACGCATATTGCCCGACGCCTTGTTCGCCGGAATACTCGGTTCTCATTACGGGATCAAATAGTATTTAAGCCAGGAAGAAGGGTGCAATCAATGCGGTCATCAATCCCATTATTCCAATGGCCAGACCGCCAATGGCCCCTTCAATAGCACCAAGTTCCATCGCGCGGGCAGTACCTAAACCATGTGCCGAAGCTCCTAAAGCCAGGCCAATCGCAATCTTGCTATCCACTTTTAAAACTCTCAGAACCCAGGGGCCTGCGATTCCTCCAACAATTCCTATGGCAATAACCACAACTGCAGTTAACGAAGGAATGCCGCCAAATCGCTCAGAAATCGCCATTGCAATGGGTGTTGTGACCGATTTGGGCGCCAGTGTTACGGCCAATATATGAGAGCTTCCAAGCATTTTTGCGAGGATTAAAACACTTCCAATTCCGGTGATGCTACCCACAAAAAGGGCCGTCAGAATGCTTACTGCGTGTGCTTTTATACTTGCTATCTGCGTGTAAAGTGCATATCCGAGTGCCACAACCGAAGGCCCCAGCATAAAATCGATCAGATGCGAACCTTTTTGGTAAGTTAAATAATCGACCTTGAAGATCAGAAGAAGCGCAATAATGATGGCAATCGTAACCAGGACAGGATGCAAAAGGGCAAATTTTGTTTTTTGGTAAACCCAGCTTGCGCCAACATATATTCCCAGTGTAAAAGCAAGAATGGAGACTTCTGAAGTCAGGATTTCTCTCATCGGCGTCTCCTTTCCATCCATTGCTGTGTAAGTCCCACAGCTGCAATTACGCAAACAGTGCTCATCAGAGAGATAAACACAATTTCGTGCCACGATTTTGCCAATACATCGAAAGCAACCATGATTCCGACTCCTGCCGGAACAAAAAACAGCGCCATATGACCCGTAAGTGCCTTGGACGTAGCAGAAACCCATTCCGGTTTAATGATCTTCGTTTGAAGTCCGATGAACATGAGCAACATCCCCACTACACTGCCCGGAACCAATCCGTTAATGGCAATGCTGATGAGACTGCCAATCCCCAAAAGACCAAAGATGACGAATAAACCTCTTACCATCGCGCTTCTAATAGTTTGGATGCAAATATAAAAATAATAAGTTGGCACTTATTTGAATGTGTATTGTTATAGATATGAAGGATCGTGTGAGTAATTTCTTTTGTAATTCAGTTGCTATTCCTATAGCGATTATGATCCTCAGATGAAGTCTGGTATTTAAAATAGATGGAGGGGGTACTTTGTATTGAAGTAATAAAAAAAATCAATATTCAGTGAATGATTCGGTGTTTTTTTTATATTATTTCTAATTTACAACTACCTAAAATTATCCCAATACTCCTTTGGACTGACAATCTTTGTTCCTTTAAAATTACTCATTGTAAAATCGTTGGTATTGCCAGTAATTAAATAATCAGCATTAGACTCAGAAGCTAATTCAAGCAATCGGTTATCATTCTTGTCATTAATAATTTCGAATTTCTCTTTTGGAAAGAATTTCAAGGCATTGCTTTCAATCTGGGTTAAAACAAATTCTGCTTTATTCAGAAAATCAGGATATCTGATGAACTTTGGTCTATTTAATACTTCTAAATACTCTTCAAATAATTCATCAAAAATACAAACATCAACCTGATTTTCAAGCACACAATAATAAATGATTAAGTTCGGATAGCTCCTCTGTATCAATGCTGAAACCAAAATATTTGTATCAATGATTACTTTTTGTATTCCTTACAGCTTTTACTTCATCAGAAATCTCATCCATTGTCATTTCGGAAAGTTTATATTTTTCTGCCAGTTGAATACATCTGTTCAGTGATTGTTTAGTAATCTCCTTATTAACTAACTCAACAAGTTCAGAAAATGACAAACTATACTTATTTATTCCAAATTGGTTATACTCCGAATCTGAAATCGATATACTTAGTGTCTTCATAATTCATATTTTAAACAAATTTAATCAATATTGGTATCAACAACAATCCTCATTGATTCTTTTCTTTTGTTCCAACGCCCTTTTTTTACCTGATTTACCAGCGCATCAACATCTTCTTGTTTCGCCTTAGAGTTTCGGGTGAGCTCTTTGTATTGAAACCAATCAGTCATATCCTGAAAATCGTCAATATTTATATCTGCAGGCAGCCTGATAATAATTTCATCTTTTGTTCTTTCTATAATCATGGCCTTACTTTTTACAAATATAGAAATAACTTTAAGTCAAAGAATCTTCCTTATAGCAGCTTTTCACATCACTCACCACTCAAAAAATTGATTTTAAAAAGAATAGGGGCAAACCCGTCAGGTTTTGGTAACCAGACGGGTTTGGTAACTCTAATATCAACAACTCATCTCACCCGCATTTTTCTTTGCGGAAAGCAGGTTGTAGGCTCCTTTAATCACAACTTTTGCAGTTTGGATGTTGAAACCTTCGGGCAATATCACCTCAATAAAGCCGCCGTCGGTAACTCCTTTGTGAATTTCGATCATGCGGTATTCTGTAAATGGCTTGCCGGCCTCTTCTTTGTCTTTATCAAAAATAAAGATGTAATCCTTGTCGTCGAAACTGACAACCGCATCCGCTGGCAAAGCGGCCACCTTGTTGCCGTTTGCCTCAATGACTGCATTTACATACATTCCCGGCAGTACGTTTTTGCAAACACCCGCAACACTTGCATATACTTTATAGGTCTTATCGGCACTGATGGATTTGCCCGTCTGGTAAATGACCGCTTCGTGCTGTTCGGTTTCGTTGTTGATAAAGAAATGAATCTTCAGCCCTTCGGCAACTTTATCTGCATCTTTTTCAAAAAGAGTAAGTTCCAGGAAAAGCTTGTCACTGTTGACAATCTCGAACATCACATCAGCGGGAGCCACAAATTTTCCAATATTGATATTTACAGCTTTTACAAAACCAGAAATAGGAGAAACAACTGCAACCGAACTGCTGATATTATCGGCCTGAAGGGTTGAAGGATTGATCCCGATTAATGCCAGTTTCTGTTCCAACGCTTTCACCTGCGCCTTGAGGTTTTTGTAATCGGATGTTACCTGTTGCACGTTCTGTTCCGAATAGACATCGTTTTTATAAAGTTCGGAATGACGTTTAAAGTCAGCCTCTGCAAAGTCAAACTTGTTTTTAGCTTCAAGGTAATTCTGCTGAATATCCACAAATTCCTGGTTTTCGAGAATAGCGAGGGTCTGCCCTTTCCGGACAACATTTCCCGGCATCAGCGATGTGCTTTTTACAAAACCACCCATCGGCATACACACCGTCGCCATGTTTTGAGGCGCCACGGAAACAATGCCGTTCACTTTCAATTTGCCACTCAGTGACTGCATTTCAATCGCACCGGTTTCGATTTTGGCCAGTTTGATCTGGTCGGACCTTAACTCTACAATATCTTCGGGAAGTACTTCCACCGGTTTGGTTTCAGCAGCACCCTTCGTTCCTCCGCTGCATGAAACGAAAGCAATAAAGAAGACTGAAATCAGCACTGTTGCTATAAATTTATTTTGTGTCATTGTCATCGGAATTTAAAATATTTTACCTGTGATAAAGTCAATTGAAATAATGGTTTGATTGTAATTGTTCAACGCATCGAGGTAGTTTTGCTTAATCCCCAACGCACGGCTGAGGTTCAGGATATAATCGAGGTAATCCATGGCTCCTGCCTTGTAACTTCGCGTAGCCTGATCGATAATCAGGTTGGCTTCCGGAACGGCCTGCTTTTCGTAATAATCAATGCTGTTACTGAATTTTGAGTATTCGCCCAGTAAAGAATTGTAACTGCCGGAAAGCGATTTCGAATAATAATCGGCATTGGTTTGCGAAACCAGTTCCTTTAATTTGGCAACCTTTGTTCTGGAGGAATAAGGTGCAAACCACAATGGAATCGCGATCCCGGCCTGAATACCTGTGAACCGGTCGCCAGATCCGAACGTCCGCGCCATGCCGTTTATATCCTGAATTCCCTGCATCGTCTGACTGAAATACCCCACACTAAAATCGGGCATCATCCGGCTTTGTTCCAGCTTCTTTTCGAACCGTGCTATTTCAACTTGCTGGTGTGCAAAACTCACCGAAGGGTTTCTGGTCAGAATTGAACTGTCGGCCATTTGTGAAAAATCGATCCGGCGCAGGATTGTATCTTCAGAAGCGACCGGCGAATTGGTATTGAGAAGCGTTTGCAGCTTATGGTTATAAATGGCCAGATCAGCCGTCACCTGTTGCAGCTGGTTCTTCACCTCAAGACTTTGAGAACGCGCGTTGATCATTTCGAGCCGGTTTGTTTCGCCTACTTTGGCCCTCATTTCTGCAGCACTGCGAAAACCCGAATATAAACTATCCTGGTAAGTAAACAGTTTCTGTTTCGAATGAAGATACGCCAATTGCCAGTAGACCTGTTTGACCTGCGTGGCAATTTCGAGCTGTGAAGCTTTCAGTTGCCATTCGCTGCTCTTCACATTCGCACTGGCCAGTTTATTCTGGTTAATGTAAACCGTTGGGAAAGCAAACGACTGCGACACGGTGAAACTATTGTCGTTGGTATAGGAATTGAATTGCCCGTACTGACCTTCAATACTGGTCTTTGGGAGGTCCCACGAAGCGCCTTTTAATTTTTTCTGAACATCCACTGAATAGGCCGAAGATCGCACCGCAAGGTTACTGTCGAGCGCCATTTGAACGGCCTGATGCAGGTTGATTTTTTTTGATGGTTGCGCCGTCACTGTTGTGAAAAATGACGAACCGAAAATCAGCACCAGGATTACAGTCAATGTTTTCATCGGTTTGCGTTTAAAATAATTTCCAAATTTACCGGAAGAAAAGAGGATATAAAAGACCGGAAGAATAATCAATGTCAGAAATGTTGCCGTTATCAATCCACCGATAACGACGGTTGCAAGTGGTTTCTGAACCTCCGCTCCCGCAGAGTTCGACAATGCCATCGGAAGGAAACCCAGCGAAGCAACGGCTGCTGTCATGATCACAGGCCGTAAACGCGTATGCAATCCTTTCAGAACGCGTTCGGTTATATCGGTGACCCCTTCCTTTTCGAGCCGGTTAAACTCGGCTATCAGCACAATGCCATTCAGAACGGCTACACCAAACAGCGCTATGAAACCTACACCCGCTGATATTGAGAAGTTCATTCCACGCAGCCACAGTGCAAAGACGCCGCCAATGGCCGACATGGGCACTGCTGTAAAGATCAGAAAGGTTTGCGATACCGAATGGAAGGTGAAGAACAACAAAACAAAAATCAGCAGCAGTGCAACCGGAACAGCAATGGACAACCGCGCTTTGGCCGCTTCGAGGTTCTGAAACTGACCGCCGTACGACACATAATAGCCTGTGGGGAGTTTTACCTGGTCGTCGATCTGCTTTGTTACTTCGGCAATCACACTCTGGACATCGCGGTTACGGACATTAAATCCGATTGTGATTCTCCGTCGCGTGTTTTCGCGCGAAACCTGTGCAGGACCCGATTTAATCTCGATATCGGCCACCTGTTCAAACGGTATTTGTCCGCCGTTGGGAAGGGCAACCGACAGGTTTTTCACATCATCGAGACTTTGACGGTAATCTTTGTCGAGGCGTACCACGAGTCCGAAACGCTTTTCCTCGTCGAACACCACCCCTGCCTGACTTCCGGCAAAAGCAGCACGCAGCACGCGGTTTACATCATCAACCGAGAGACCATATTGTGCCAGCCGGTCGCGGTTGTATTCAACCTGCACCTGTGCCAGCCCGGTCACTTTCTCCACGTTAATATCGGCTACACCAACGATGCCTTTAATGATTTTCTCAACATCCACGGCCTTTTCAGCGAGCGTGTTCAGGTCATCACCAAATATTTTAACCGCGACATCCTGCTTCGAACCCGACATAAATTCGTTAAAGCGCATTTGTATGGGCTGCTGAAATTCGAATTTAACCCCCGCCAGTACAACCAGCTTCTCCTGCATTTTAAGCACGAGTTCTTCACGCGTTGTTGCGCTTGTCCATTCGCTTTTATCTTTCAGCGTAATGATATAATCGCCCGTTTCCATTGGTGTAGGATCGGTTGGAATTTCGCCTGCCCCAATTTTACAAACGGCATGTTTTACTTCCGGGAAGTTTTCGAGCAAGATCTTGTTGGCCATCACGACCTTTTCGATCGTATTCGTGAGCGAACCGCCCTGCAGGGTCATGACACCTGCTGCCAGGTCACCTTCTTCGAGCTGTGGAATAAATTCACCGCCCAAACGGGTAAAGAGGAACAAACTGAACACAAACAACAGAATAGCGGAGGCACAAACCAGCAACTTGCGCCGGAGTGCAAAAGCGATCATCGGACTAAACCCTTTGTGGAACCGGTCCATCAAACGGTCAGAAAAATTGCGTTTGTGTTCCGTCTTTTTACTCAGGAACAATGCCGAAGCCATTGGCACATACGTCAGCGAAAGAATGGCAGCTCCCACGAGCGCAAAAACCACCACCTGCGCCATCGGGCGGAACATTTTCCCTTCGATGCCAACCAGCGCCATAATAGGCAGGTAAACGATCAGGATAATAATTTGTCCGAAAGTAGCAGAGCTCATCATCCTTTTGGCCGAATCAAATACATTTTCGTCCATCTGTTCCTGCGAAAGCCGCTTTATATCGGGGTGATGTTGCTGACTTGTTGATATTCGGTGAACCACCGTCTCGACAATAATCACGGCACCATCCACAATCAGTCCGAAATCAATGGCCCCAAGGCTCATCAGGTTACCCGATACCCCAAAGATATTCATCATGGAGATCGCGAAAAGCATCGCCAAAGGGATCACCGAAGCCACCACAAGTCCTGCACGCAGATTTCCAAGCAATAAAACGAGAATAAAGACAACGATCAAAGCCCCTTCAATTAAGTTCTTCGAAACAGTCCCGATGGCACGGCCGACAAGGTCGGAACGGTTCAGGAACGATTCGATCTTCACCCCTTTGGGTAATGATTTCTGAATCGATTCGATGCGCGTTTTGACATTTTCGACCACTTGATGCGCGTTCGATCCTTTAAGCATCATCACCACGCCCCCGACCGCTTCGGTTGTATCGACAACAAATGCCCCGTAACGCGTTGAACTGCCAAGCTGAACAGTTGCGATGTCCCTGATCAGTACCGGAATGCCCGATGCATTCGACTTCACCACAATCTTTTCAATATCCTCCAGCGTTTTTACCCTTCCAATACCGCGGATAAAGTAGGCGGTTGGTTTCTTGTCGATATAAGCGCTCCCTGTATTTTCATTGTTTCGTTCGAGCGCCTGGAAAATATCGTTCAGCGTGAGGTTCATTCCGCGGAGCCTTTCCGGATTCACGGCAATCTCGTATTGCTTAACGAACCCGCCATAACTGTTGACGTCGGCGACACCCGCCGTGCCAAGCATTTCGCGCCTGACCACCCAATCCTGGAGTGTCCGCAATTCCATGGGGGTATATTTATTCTCCAGTCCCTTATCGACGGCAAGGCGGTACTGGTATATTTCGCCCAGACCCGAAGAGATCGGCGCCAGTTCTATCGAGGCAAGACCCGGAGGAATCGCATCTTCGGCCCCTTTGAGCCGTTCATTCAATTGCTGCCTGGCCCAGTAAAGGTCAACATCATCTTTAAATACAACCGTAATAACCGATAATCCCAGGCGGGAAATCGACCGTAGCTCAACAATATCAGGAATATTGGCAATGGCAACTTCGATGGGGGCCGTAATAAAGCTTTCGACCTCCTGCGTGGCCAGCGAAGGCGCCAACGAAATAATCTGCACCTGGTTGTTGGTTATATCGGGAATCGCGTCGATGGGCAATTGAGTAAGGGAATAGGTTCCCCACCCGATCAGTGCGACGACAAACAGCCCGACAATGAATTTGTTTTTAATCGAAAAATGGATAATGCGTTCTATCATATTGGAATTTGTAGATCGTTGTTTTTCAAAGCTTATGAAATGCAGGATGGTGAACGGAGAGAAATTGATTGTATAAACTGATTTAAATATTAATTCCGGAAATATAAACTGCCACAAAGTCACGAAGTCTCAAAGTTTCACTAAGAATAGTTCACTAATAAATAGCACTTTGTGCAACTCAGTGCCTTAGTGACTTCGTGGCATTTTTTTTGATTTTACGGAGATTAAATCGATTCAATTTTTGTCCTTTCACCAACCATTATAAATCCAGATTTTCTGACAGAAAATGATGGATTAAACGCGTGAAGGCGGCCCCCGGAAGGGAGCTAAACGGAGAAAATCGGTTTCTATGATTGGATTTTGGGAATCCTTTATTTTAATAACCGACAAGGCTGATTTGGAAATAACGGAATCAAAGAAACGCATTGTGAAAAGATCACACGTCGGGAAGTCATTGTAAACAACAATGGTCGTTGAAGCCTTCTCGAAAGTCAGGTCATTTAATGCATGACAGTGAATGGGAAAAGCCGGAGCACGATGTTCGGTGTTAGTGGCGTGACATTCATTTTCCTCGTTGAAAACAGAGCACTCGGAATGGTGATCGTGCGGGATCATCAGGTGAGCAATAATAACGAGACCTGCTAACCATAAAGAGAAAACAGCAATATTTTTTAAAACTTTGCCCACGCTGTTGTGTCATTTTCAAATTGGAAGACGCAAATGTAGATATAATATTTTATTCTGCCTAAAACCTTTAAGGTTTTAGGCAGATTGAAGATTATTAAAACACATTGAAAAAAGAAGGTGAATAAGGTTATTGGTGTGAGGTTTGGCGCTGGGATATTAAGGTCAGGGAATGTAAATAAGGTTTTATAAAATAGTTGTCAGGTGTTTGTTTATTCATAAAATGCATTTCCCCCAAACAATATTATATGATACATACCGGGCAATGTAGTTAAGGATTGGAACGCGGATGCAAACAACGCAGATTTTCGCCAATTTTGTTGAATCATCCATCCGGTAGAGACGTGATTAATCGGACCATTCATCCGCAGAGACGCGATTAATCACGTCTCTACAAACAATACCGCGTGTTTGCAAATAAATTCGCATCCTGGTTGCCCGATTTGCCTGCCTCTTTGCCGGGTATATGCACTGTTCTGCTCACTTCATCTGCCGCCCTGTCATGTCGACCTGCCGCTCTGTCATGTTGACCTGCTGCTCTGTCAGGTTCAACTGCCGCTCTGTCAGGTTTGTGCGCTGTTCTATCAAATTAGTGCATTGTTCTGCGAGGTTTGCACGCTGTTCTGTTATGTTACCTCGCTGTTCTGTCAAGTTTGCATGCTGTTCTGCTAAGTTGCCGGGCGTTCTGCCTGCTTTGCCTTCCATTTGGGGAGTTGAGCGACTTCTTTTAGTGCAGCACTTTCCACGGTGGGTTCTTTGCGTTCCTATTTTATCGTTATGAGACAACCCTTAATACAAACAAAAAAAACCGGAAACATCACTGTTGATCGGCGATATTTCCGGTTACCTGTACTTACCATGTGTTAATCCTATTCTTCGTCTTTATTTTTCAGTGTTTTGCCCTTGCCGTAATCGTCGATCAGGCGCGCAACTCTGTATCCCCGAATAAAGGTATTGTCCTCCAAAGAACCTTCAACAAGGTCGTCGAGAATATCGAGTTGATGGCGAATCACTCCGATATCATTGGAAATATCTTCGCCCGAGGAGGATTTGGATATATTGGTATTGCTCCGGTTGTCGATATGATTTTGATACTCGGAGATCAGTTTTTCGATCAGCTCAATTTCATCGTTTTTTACGCTGAAAGAGGCAAGGTTTTCGATGTGTTTTACTGCAATATCCTTGATGGCATTGCAACGGTTGATCACCTCTTTTTCGGGTCCGCGCGAGATCGTGGAAAGCGATACATTCACCAAAGGAATCAGTTCCAGAAGACCTTTCTTCTTTGCATATGCACTGATTTTTTTACTCAGCTTACAGGTTTTTGCCGCAAGCGTGTCGAGGGTATTGTCTTTTGCTGAAGTGTGTCCTTTACCCGACAGACCAGCCTCAAGAGCCCCTTTTGCGGTTATGTCGTTCCTTTGCTGTTTAATCACCTCTACAACTTCAACAATTTCGGGATCATTTTCCCAGAGCAGTTTTCCAACGAGCATGTGAGACATCACACGGTCGGACATGTTTAAAAAATTAAATTCAGATTGATTCATAGTTTTTAAATTTACTGTTAATAAAATTGCATCAATACAACAATTAAATAAATCGTAAAAAAACCGGTAAGTACTTGGATGCCTAAATTTACTAATAATATTTTGAACAAATATTGATTGTGTTAAAAAATATTTTCGATTTTAACATTATTTATTTGAAGGTAGAATACAATGATTTTCTCACCGCTTTCCGGTGGCAATTGCGTTTACATATCCTATTTGGACTTTAAGCGCAACTTTTCTTTTTTTTCATTATCTTTATTTAC
>JANXZJ010000161.1 GCA_025355585.1 Mariniphaga sp.
CGGCATCCATGTCAGATAGGATGGTGCTAATGTGGGTTTGTTCTTCGTAAGGAGGAAATGGAATTTCAAATGAGTTTAAACTCTTATTTGTTATTTGATTAATGGTTGCACCTAGGAATTCATCAATTTGCTTTTTTATAATATTTGATTGGAATAAGTTGAAAACAAATTCGTTAAATGGTGATCTGAAAACGGACATAAAAGCTCCAAATGTTTCTCCAATTGCTTGGCCTTTTACCAATGCACATTTTCCAATCAGATCTCTGCTTCCATTACGAACACAAATAAGAATGTCGTTTTCCTTTAGCGTCAATTTTTCGGAAACATCAACATCAACAAATACATTGTTATCAAAGCTTAATGAATTGTTTTGAATGTTAGATGAACGCATCACGAGGCGACCACCTTCTTTTACATTATCTGGCCTATAGGTAAGACCAATTACACATTCTCCAATTTCGCCAAGTGTCTTAGTTCCCCACCCCTCCTTCGGCTTCAACAACTCCTGCATAGCCCCCTGCTTGATGGCCCGCTTTTTCTCTATGAGTTTTTCGAGGTTGGTGATCAGGGTATCGGCATCGCTGAGGGCGGCGGCGATGGCGGTTTGTTCGGATTTTGGGGGTAGAATTACTAAATACTTACGTAGGCTCCCAACTAAGATATTAGGTTGACTTGATGAACCATTGAATTTATTTAACTGCTTATCCCTTTCGGTCAAGTAAAAAATTGTACTTTTGAATAATGACAAATATAGAGAGATATCCGAAAGATTTTCAGGAATTTCTAGATTTTTTTGCATCGGAGAACGATTGCTGGAATTATATTTTCGAGATACGTTGGCCAAATGGATATACCTGCCCTAAATGCGGATCGAAGAAATTTTGGATTACTGAGAATAAATTGATTCATTGTTCTGAATGTGCATACCAAGGATCGATTACAGCTGGGACTATTTTTCATGGGACACGCAAACCACTATTATTGTGGTTTCATATAATGTGGTGGGTTGCAGCTCAAAAAACAGGAGCCAGTGCTTATAATTTAATGGATTTTATGGGTTTTGGTTCTTATGAAACTGCATGGACTTGGTTACAAAAACTACGCAGGGCAATGGTAAGGCCTGGCCGAGATAAATTATCTGGAGAAGTTGAAGTTGACGAAACATATATCGGCGGGATTGAAATTGGCAATGGGAAACAAGGACGAGGTGCTGTCACGAAAACGCTGGTAGTTATGGCAACTGAATGCAAGGGGAAACAAATTGGCCGTGTTCGTTGCCAGTGTATCACTGAGGCTTCTGCAGAAAATCTCGTTGGATTCATCGAAGAAAATATTGAAAAAAACAGTACTGTCATTACTGATGGATGGAGGGGATATAGTTCATTAACCAAATCGAGTTCGTACAATCATCAAGTAAAGACAATTTCAACCAGTGGGCTGGCAGCACATGATTTATTACCGCATGTTCACATGGTAGATTCATTGGTCAAACGATGGCTCAATGGAACACATCAAGGGAAAGTCTCACCGAAACACCTGGCTCATTATTTAGATGAATTTGCATTCAGATTTAATAGAAAACTTTCAACATACAGGGGGAAAGTATTTTACAGACTTGTGCAGCAGGCTGTTGATACATCTCCCATTCCGTTTAATGAAATTATAAAATCAACTTGACCGAAAGGGATAAGCAGTTTTATTTATTTTCTCAAAGATTCGAAAATTTCAAGTTGTTAACCAATAAAAAAATGCCGTATGAAAAAACTATCTTTTTTGATTGCAATGATTAGTCTTTTCAGCAGCGCAATGCTTGCCCAGGTCGGTATCAATACCGACAACAGTGCACCGGATGCATCGGCAATGCTCGATGTGAAATCTACGAGCAAAGGTTTTTTGCCTCCAAGAATGACCACAACACAGCGCGATGCGATTACTTTACCGGTAACCGGTCTTACCATTTACAATACCACCAAAAACTGCAATGAAACATATAATGGTTCCTCCTGGGTTACTAACATGCACTATATCGGCGAAAGCTATGGCGGAGGTATCGTGTTTTATGTTTATGACAACGGGCAGCACGGTTTAATTGCGGCAACTGCTGATCAAAGCACAGGAATCAGATGGTATGGTGGTTCTTATACAAATACACGTGCCAGAGCAGATGGTGTTGGTGCCGGA
>JANXZJ010000173.1 GCA_025355585.1 Mariniphaga sp.
GAGAAAAATAATAAGCGAATCGCATGCCTGAAAAATAACGAAGAAAAATACAAGAACCGGTTGCAGGAAACGGCGGAGGTTTTTGAATCACAACCAAATATACAGCTTGAAAACTTTCCCGATGTTTTTGAAGGCAATGAATATCAAAGCAATAAATTTTCTGTATACAAAGTTGATCCCGTGATGGCCGAACTTTGCAAAAAAGATAAACCTCAATGGATACTCGTTAGCTGGTTTTGGAATCCCCAAAATCATGCAGCCAGCTACCTGCACGAATCCATCATCAACAACTTCAACTTCGGCTATGTCTATAATTTTTTCTTCGACCCCGATAAGGTAAAGGGGCAACCTTATCAACCGCTTCGTTCTCCCACTGACAATTAAGAAGAAGTTAAAGTTGTATAATCAGTACTATTTTTTGTGAATCACGTAACACCTCAACAGCGATGCTTTCACCCGGTTTGAGCTGATTCAACCTGAACATATAGTCCTGGATATTGTTTACAGGCTTGCCGTTGATAGAAATAATTACATCACCTTTCTTCATTCCGCCAAGCGCAGCGGGTTTTCCGGGTGTTACCAAATCGGCGCGCAGCCCGTTCTTCACATTCCCGGCAAAGTCAGGCATAATTCCCAGCGTAATGCCTTTTCTTCGGCTACCACGGCTCGCCACTTCTTTTGGTCCGGCTTCTTTAAAAGTAAGTTTGACATCCATATTAGCCAGATCTGTTATTAGCTTGTAAGCCATGTCCGAAATCTTTACCATTCCCGGGTAATTGATTTTATCCCAGGTATCAGCAGGTGTGTGATAATCGAGGTGAGCACCTGAAGAAACAAACAGCACAGGAATGTTTTTACCATAAAACGATGCATGGTCCGATGGTCCGTAACCTTCGTCAGATAAGGAAAGTTTAAGAACGGTGGTATCGCACGAGGCATAAATCATTTTCTTTAACGGGTCTGCAGTACCAACTCCGCCAATCTGAACCAGCGAATTCTCATTCAACCGTCCAACCATATCGAGATTAACCATCGCATTTACTTTCGTCAGGTCAATTTCGGGTTTCTCAACAAACTGTTTTGATCCCAACAGACCTTCCTCTTCACCTGCAAAAGCGACCACAACAACACTTCTTTTGTGACTTTTAGGTGTTGTAGCTAATTTTTGTGCCAGTTCAAGCGCCATCGCTACTCCTGAAGCATTATCATCAGCGCCATAATGGACAGCAACCGTATCAGGTACACGACTGCCGGAACCTACACCACCCATACCAAGATGATCGAAGTGAGCACCAATAACAACATACTGGTTTTTAAGTGTTTTATCACTCCCAGGAAGTATCATCACAACATTACGTGTCGGAATTGTGGTTTCAACTACATCCGATTTGCCCGAAACAAGAATTCCCGTATTAAAACTCGCGGGCTTCCGAAGATCGTTCAGTTTTAACTCTATATCTACTATTGTTTGTTTATTCGGCTCCAATATCTGATTGGCAACTTTCCGTGATATTCTGAAAGCAGGGATTCCGACCGACTGCTCCCCTTTTGCCAAAGGTTCAAACTTATCTTCAGGATCGAATGTCTTTCCGGAAACCAGTAAGACAGCAGCTGCGCCTAAATCTTTTGCCTGAAGGACTTTATCCCTGTCTTTACTGTAGCGGATATACGGACTCTTTGTCTTTTCAATTTCAGGATCGGCCCGTAAAATCATCACAATTTTTCCTTTTACATCAACGCCGGAATAATCATCCCATTTGAGACTGTCTTCATTAATCTCAAAACCATAACCTCCGAAAATAACCTCACCACTGAATGAATTATTTTGCGAAAAAGCAAACGGAGCAAAATCGGTATTTACTTTTAATGAATTACCGTTTAACGTCAGAAAATTGTCCGGCCCATAAATGATCTTATCAGTGACCCTGAATCGCTGGAATCCTTTTTTATAAAGATGATCAAACCCACTTGCCTTTAAATCCCTGCGGATATACTCTGCTGCGAGGCTATCTCCTTCGCTGCCTGTGAGCCGTCCTTTTAATTTGTCGGATGCCAGATAACTGAGGTGCATTTTAAGCTCATCGACAGTTACTTCAGACGACCGCTTCTTATCTTTTGAGAACGAAATGGTAACCAATACCATTAAAACAAAGGCAATTCTTCCAAAAATTCTCATAGGTTTTGTTTTAAAAGACTTCAATTAAAAAACGGTCTAAAATTAATTAAAAATGCCACCTGATTATATACGTGATGAATCAAACTATAAAAGTGACATTCCTAATTATATCGTCTACATACCTCATTATAGACATGGCAAGACTAATTATATCCGTGTCAAGGCATTTCTTGTTTCTACGAATAACCTGGCATTCAGGTATTAAATCTATAAACCCGCCTGCTGGTGAGTGGGTGATTTCAGCATATACCAATAACGAGATCGCAATAGTTGATTTTTTAAGACCAATTACGGCTTAGTTTCCAAGCTGAAATGTCAGTCGTTTGAGTTCAATCTCAGCAACTTTCGCAGCATATTTGAGGTTTACCAACTGATAACCCGAATTTTCGTAGCTTGCCTGGGCAGCCTTCACATCGAGAATGGTAGCCTGGTTTACCTGGAAGCGCAGCATAATCACGTTGATCAGTTTTCCTGCCATTTCAATCGTACCTTGCTGCGAATCGAGTTGCTGCAAGATGGTGCTGTAAGCCTGGTAAGTCTTCACTGCATCAGCGGTTAAGATATTGAGAAGGCTTTGCTGTTGCAACTTTGCATTATCCACATTGATAACGGCCGTCTTCTTCTGGATATTATAGGCATTGCCGTTGTAAATCGGGATCTGAAGTGTCACTCCTGCATATGGACCATAATTCTGGTTCAGCAAGGTTAAGCCGGCATCGCTTTGATTTCGGGTCAGGTTATAGCCGGTATTGAGACGAAGTGTGGGGTAGCGTAAAGCTGAAACTTCCTTCACGATTTGCTCATTGATTTTAATCTGCTGTTCGGCTGAAAGATATTGCGGATTCTGAGTCAGAAATGAGGTAATCGTATTTAACAGAATTGACCGGTCAACAATAATGCTGTCGTTCACGGAATAGGAAAAGTACAGCTTTTGGCTCATCAGCTGCAGAAGATCTGTTTTTGCCTGGTCGACTACCAGTTGTTGGGTTTTAATACTTTGTTGTGCTGTAATTACATCAATCTGAGCCTGCAGAAAATCTGCATCGTTGGCCATCCCGACATTCTTCCTGTCAGTGACAATATCCAGCTTCTTTTGGGAAACATCCAAAGAGGTTTGAATGATCTTCAGATACTCTTGCTGCCTTACAATATCATAGTATTTGGCCATAACGGCAGCGATACTGTTTTGAATCTGAAGGTTTAACTGCAATTCACTTTGCTGGTGCAGGTAATTCAGCCGCTCTTTGGTTGCCATTACTTTAAAACCATTGAACAACACCATGCCGACAGTCAGACTCGAATTCATCGTATTACCGCTGGCGCCGCTCTTGTTGATTTCCACACCACTGTTCAGTTTCTGCTTGACATTCGTAGAGGATTCATTATCACTTATGCTTGCATTTAACGACGGCAGACCGCCCGCAACGCCATACGTATTGTTGATCTTGTTGATTTCGACAATATTTCCAGCTATCCGGATGTCAAAACTCTTTCTGAGCGTTGTATCAATCGCGCTCTTCAAACTAATGGTTGTCTGTCCTGTCGCCAGTAGCGGTAAGAACAATACGATGTATAAATAAATCTTCTTCATTGATCGATCATTTAAACTGATTATCAACTTCCTCTGCACTCTTATGTATTCCGGATGATACGAAGGTATAGACAGCCGGAATAACAAATAAAGTGAGGATCAGTGAGAATATAATACCACCTACAATCACAATACCCAACGGAACACGGCTGGAAGCCGCTTCACCCAGGCTCAGTGCAATCGGTAAGGCACCAAGTGATGTTGCGAGACTGGTCATCAGGATTGGACGAAGACGTTGTGTTGCAGCTTCTGTAACCGCTTCGAACTTCGATAGTCCGAGTTGCCGCTTCTTATTGGCAAATTCCACAATCAAAATTCCGTTTTTCGTCACAAGGCCAATCAGCGTAATCATCCCGATTTCGGAGAAGATATTGAGGGTTTGATGGAAAATCCATAAGCTGAGAACGGCCCCGGCAATTGCCAACGGCACGGTGATCATGATGATAAACGGATCCTTAAAGCTCTCGAACTGTGCTGCCAGCACGAGGTAAATAAGCATCAATGCCAGGATAAAGGCAAACGAAGTATTGGATGAACTTTCGGAAAAGTCACGCGATGGTCCGCTTAGCGAGGTTTGAAAGCTCTCATCCAGTAATTTGTCGGCAATCGCCTGCATGGCTACAACACCATCGCCAATCGTCTTGCCCTCGGCCAGTGAAGCAGAAACAGTAGCCGATTTATACCGGTTAAAATGGTATAAGGACGGCGGATTCGCACTCGTTGAAATGTTCAGTACTTCGGATAAGGCAATGTTATTGCCCAAATTATTGCGTACATACAGTTTCGAAATATCTGTCGGTTGTTGGCGGTCTTGCAATCCAACCTGGCTGATGACCTGATATTGCCGGCCATTCATAATGAAATACGCCAACCGTCGTCCGCTGAATGCACTCTGCATCACCCCTGCGATATCGGTAACTGTCAGACCCAATTCACGCGCTTTTATACGGTCGATCACAATATCGACTTCAGGTTTATTGAATTTGAGGTTCACATCCACATTCTGAAACGTTTTATCGTTTCTTGCAGCATCGAGGAATTTCGGGATTACTTCCCGTAGTTTGTCAAAATCTAAATTCTGCACCACAAATTGTACCGGCAGGGCACCGCGTGATCCCAAACCAACCGAGATTGTTTGTTCCTCGACCGGGAATATCCGGAGGTTATTGAAGCGCAACACCTTTTTCGATAAATCTTTTACAATCTCACTTTGTGTTCTGTTTCTTTGGGCTGCCGGCACAAAACCAAGACGGCCACTTCCGCCATTCATTCCGGAACCACCAAATCCGGGTAACGCAAGAAAAGAAAAGCTCCCTTCGGGAATTGAATCGATGAGGTAATTACCAAATTCGCCGCCCGCTTTTGTCATATATCCGAAGCTGGCACCCTCGGGTCCGCTGATCTGGAAACGAATATTTCCCTTATCCTCGAGCGGCGCCAATTCACTTTGTAAGTTTTTACCAATAAAATAGGTCATCAAAAGACAGATCACCACAATTACCCAAGCCATACCACGCACATTGATAAAACTTTTAAGTGTGCTTCTGTATCCGTTTTCCATTCCTTTGAAGAACGGCTCCGTTGCATTGTAAAACTTACCATGCTGTGCATTTTTCCTGTTCAGGAAGACATTCAAAACCGGGGTTATTGTCAAGGAAACAAAAGCGGATATGAGCACGGCACATGCGACGACAACAGCAAATTCCCGGAACAAACTCCCTACAAAACCTTGCAGAAACAATACGGGTAAAAAGACGATGGCAAG
>JANXZJ010000010.1 GCA_025355585.1 Mariniphaga sp.
TTCATTGGTACGAATACACCTGATCAGTTTACTTGATGTATTTGAATTGCTTCGAAGTACAAAACGAGAATACTTGAAACAAAGAGGATCTCCCGGATCAAATCAGCAAACCAGTTTTGCTTTTTAATAGGGGTGACTTTCGAATTAAAAATAATAACAATTGATTATCATGCAATTAAAGATCTAAAATCTTGGATCTGAATGTTAATCGGATAATAGTGTATTTTAATATATATTTATTGGGTGAGTTCAGAGTTTATCTGCATGAAATATGATTATTTATCTTTAAAGAATTCAAGTGTAAAATAATTAATAAAAACCAGAATCATGTCAAATAAATTAATAACTGTTGCAGTTTTAGAGCATATTAATCAGGCAAGTATGATGAAAGGATGGCTCGAATCCGCAGGAATTGAAAGCTATATTTTGGATCATGGATTAAGCGTTGAAACAGCTTCTCAATTGGAAGGACAAGTTGAACTTCAAGTCTGTGAAATTGATGTACCGAAAGCTTTGGAGGTACTTGAGAATGGAAATAAATTTGAAAAATCGGAAACTGAATTTTCAGTATCTGAAAATCAGTTGATTAATAAAATACTTGTTCCCGTTGATTTTTCATCATATTCAATGAATGCAGCTTGTTATGCAGCTCAGGTTGCGAAACAGAAAGGGGCTGAAATCACTTTGATACATGTTTACTTTAATCCGATAACAAATCCGATCTCATATGATCATTTTTACTCATTCCCTGCCAACGTTGCGGAAACGCTTAACGAAATTGTTGAAAATGCAAGTGAATTAATGAAGGAATTCAGAGAAAGGCTGAACACTTATTTAGTTGATCATGATTTATCGGCTATTCAAATGAAAACGGAAGTAATCGGAGGAATCGCCGAGGAAGCCATTCTCGATTTTGCTGAGGTTGGTCGCTATGATTTAATGGTTGTGGGGATTCGTGGAAAAGATTCGCCGGAAAACTGGTTTGGAAGCTTTATGGCTGAGATTATTAACAAATCCACCATACCGGTTTTAGCAGTTCCCGGACTAGCATTCTATAAAAAGTCAATGTTCAAAAGGTTGATGTATGCCACCAATTTTGATAAATCGGATGGTAAGGCAATTCAAAAATTAATTGAAATTGCTAAACCTCTCGAAACCCATATTAGCATTGTCCACATTGACGAAACATCTGATAATCCGTTCATTAATTTTGACTTAGCCCATTTTAGAGAGAAATATGTTGGAAATGTAGGTCCGGTTGAAATGGATTTTGATCTGATTGTCAACAAAAATCGTTCACGCGGAATTGAAAATTATATTATTGATAAAAAAATTGATGTTATCGCAATTACTTCACGTAAACGAAATATTATTACCTCTTTATTCAGACCAAGTCTGACAAAGGAGCTATTATTCCGGCTTGAAATTCCGATGCTTATCTTTCATCCGGAAATTAACTAACTAATTATTTGCTGATTAAAAAATATCCCTGTTAATTGGATTCCGATTAAAAAAATCGCCGGAAAATAAATTTATTGGTATATATTTTGTTACTAATTTACATCTTGATGTTTTAGAAATTAGTTTATTTGTATCCAAATAATTACTCATTTTGTTTTATAATATATTTTCGAATGAAGGTTTCAAACTACTTATTTAAAGTGAGGTATTCTTGTTTTAAAGGAATATTGTTCGTTTTCATTTGTGTTTCGATTTTCTCCTGCTCGTCATTGAAAAATATTGGAATTGAAGTAGCGGTTCTGTCTGAATATCCGATTGATGAAGATATTCAAAGTCTTGTATTGCTTAATCGGAGTATGACAAATCGATTTACTAATAATAATCTCGATTCACTGGAAAAAATTCTGATTAAAAACAAGTTATTTATGGATACTCTTTTGCAGGACAGTATTTCGGCTGATACAGCTGTTCAGGTTGCTGCCCAGTCACTTTTTGAATCCGGAAGATTTGATGTAGTTGTACCGAAAGATCGTAATATTTTGAGAACTGATAATGAAGAAATTCTAAAACCATTAGATGTAAATTTTATAAATGAAATTTGCAGTGACTTCAAAGTAGATGGAGTCCTGATACTTGAGAGCTTTGCTGAACAATTAAAGACAAAATACTATTTAGGGAAAGATGGTAGTAGCTACAATTTCTCTTATTATAATGCAACAACTGATATTAAGTATTTCTCAGAATGGCGGCTTTACCGACCCCGTGAACTTAATCGGGTGATTCGATTTCAGATGGCTGATTCGATATTCTGGAACATTGAGAGTTCATCCGTTGAAGCTGTTTATTTACAAATGCCACGCACTAAAGAGGCTTTAATCGGTGGCGGGATTGCTGCAGGTCTGAAAATGTCTGCATATATAAGTCCGAGTTGGGTCAATCAGAACCGGTATTATTACTTGACTGGAAAACGCGAGATTGATGCAGCCATTCCTTTAATTAAAAACAATAAGTGGGAAGAAGCAGCTGCAGTTTGGGAGAAATTTGCTTCAAACCCCTCAAAAACTATCAAAAGCAAAGTAGAATTCAATTTGGCACTGGCTTCTGAAATGAACGGCGATCTTGACCTGGCTATCGAATGGGGACTTAAATCGTTTAAAACCAGGTATTCAAAAGCAATAGAGGTATACCTAAAAACTCTTGACGACAAAAGAATTGCTCTGCTTAAGGAGAATAAAAAAAGATACTAGTGCATGTTTGCGGCATTGTTTTTGTTAAACTATTACGCGAAAGAGTTTTTGCTGACTAGTAATTAACAAAACGGATCTGTCATGAAAATATTTAACAAATACTCGTGGATTATATTTACAGGATTGATTTGTTACTCCTGTATCACGACCCAAAGTGCCCCTATTGATCTGCTGGAACCAGGAAAGATAATTTTTCCTGCATCGATCCGGAAAGTGGCCCTGATTTCCCGCAATTTTAAATTTTCTGTCGATACTTTGGCAAATTATTATAACGCCGATTTTCGTATTCGAAGAGGGACAAGGACAGAGAATCTGTTGATTGATAGCATAGCCGTTACTGAAAGTATGGATACGCTCCGTAAGGCTTTGCTCGAATCGGGCCGGTTTGACGAAGTTTTTGTTTATCCGTTTAGTGCCATAAAACCTCATATTGGAGATAAGGAGTTACCATTTTCATCTGGTTTTATTCAGTCACTTTGTTCTGAAAGTGAAACAGATGCTGTTATTTCGCTTGAGATGTTAAGTTATTTTTACAGTCGTCACAAAGGTTCTTCCGGTCGTGAGATTCGGGCAGAAGCGAACGCAAAAGTGACCGCTATCTGGTCGGTTTATACGCCTAAAAGTGACGGGCCTATTGATCGTTTCACGCATTCGGAGGTGATCAGGTGGGGTGATAACCCGAACATCAGCCACCAAAAATACAGACTTCCCGGACGAAAAGAGGCTATCACTATTGCCAGCGGAACGGCAGCCAAAAACTACAGCAAACGGATTGTTCCGTATTGGACTGAATCATCACGAGTTATTATCGGTTTGAAGGGTTATGAATGGGACAAAGCTTTGTCGTATGCTCAAAAGAATGAGTGGAAAGAAGCTGCCCGGATTTGGAAAAAATATCTGCAAAGCTCTCAAAAAAGAGTTGCAGGAGTTGCTGCTTTGAACTATGCTGTCGCACAGGAAATGCTTGGTAATCCCGATCAGGCAAATATTTGGTCTGCGAAATCAGTATCACTTCTTCAAAACGGCGAAACAAGCAGGATTGCAAGAGATTATGCCGGTCAGCTTTACCAAAGGAAACTTAAAGCAGAGCAACTCAATACACTTCTTAAAATCAACCGTCCGTAATTAATCTTGAATTTTATTAACGACTTAAATGGTAACAGCTCTCTATTATTCCATACTTATCGTTCTGATTGTCAATTTTGTTTTTGAACGATGGCTCGATTATTTAAATGTCAAAAGTTGGTCAACAGAACTTCCTCCCGAACTCCGGAGTATTTACAATGAAGAGAAGTACCAAAAATCGCAGGAATATCAAAAAACAACGCACCGGTTTACACTTGTTACTGAAACATTGGGATTTTTTGCCACTCTGATGATCTTTGCCACCGGCGGCTTTGGTTGGCTTGATGGAATCATTCGTTTGCATGTGAGTAATCCAATCTTTGTCGCGCTCTTATTCTTCGCCATTTTGGGTCTAATAACTGAAATTTTCACGTTACCTTTTTCCTGGTACGATACTTTTGTTATTGAAGCGAAGTTTGGATTTAACAAAACAACGAAGCCCATTTTCTTTCTTGATAAGATGAAAGGTCTGTTTGTTTCTGCAATTGTAGGCGGTTTAATTCTTTGTCTGATTGTATGGATCTACTTGATTGCCGGTAATTTATTCTGGCTGTATTCATTAATTGTAATTGCAGCATTTTCGGTCTTTATGGCTATGTTTTATTCGAGTATTTTTGTGCCGCTTTTCAATAAACAAACTCTCCTGGCTGATGGAGATCTCAAAAATTCGATCAGTGACTTCAGCGTTAAAGCTGGCTTTGTACTCGACAATATTTATGTGATCGATGGATCCAAAAGGTCAACTAAAGCAAATGCCTATTTTTCGGGATTGGGAAAGAAAAAGAGAATTGTATTGTATGATACTTTGATCAGCGAATTGAAAACGGAAGAGATTGTGGCTGTTTTAGCGCATGAAATAGGTCATTATAAGAAGCATCACATTTATCTGGGATTGATATATTCTTTGATCTCTACAGTCGCAATGCTCTATATATTTTCTTTAGTGAGTGGTTATCCTGCTTTTGCTGTAGTGCTTGGATCGGATGTCCCCAGCTTCCAATTGGCAATTATCTCATTTGGGATTCTTTATTCACCACTATCTATTGTAATTGGTTTGGGAATGAATTATAGTTCAAGAATGCATGAATATCAGGCTGATCGGTTCGCTGCTGAAAAATACAAGGGAGAGTATCTGGCTTCTGCCCTGAAAAAATTATCAATTAACAATCTAAGTAATCTGACACCTCATCCCGCGTATGTATTTTTTCATTATTCACATCCTACACTTTTACAGCGATTAAAAAAACTCTCTGAGATTAATTAATCAGGCTCAGCCTTGTTGATGTTCAAAAATAAGTTTAGGTTCGCAGTTAATTTCATAACAGTATCAAAGAGTTGTTATTTTGTTAATATGTTATTCATGAGAATTAAAACTTTAATTGTACAACTGACTATTTTATCTCTTTTAGCAGGAGGTTTAAGTGCTCAAGGGCAATCAGTTGATGAGGCAATGAAAACAATCAATGAATCATCTCTCAAGGCTCAGTTGAATTTTTTAGCATCCGATTGGATGGAGGGTCGCGAATCGGAAACAAAAGGGGCTTTCATGGCTGGTGATTATATCGCATCAATGTTTCAGGTATTTGGTATTGAGCCTTGTGGCGATATAGAATACACTTTCCCGTTTGCAGGACAGCATGGGATGAGGCCTGAAGCTAAACCATCCTACTTTCAGAAATTCAACATTATCAAATATAAAATGTCTGATAAACAGTCGTTTAGTCTTATTAGAGAGACGAATGGAGCTCGTTTGGTTAAGACTTTTGATTACGGAATCGACTATAATCTTGAAGGAATTGAGACAGATACAGAGATAGACGCTCCTGTCGTTTTTGTAGGTTATGGTATTAAAAGCGATTCTTTAAAATATAGCGATTTCGCAAAGGTAAATGTAAAGGGGAAAATTATTCTTAGGTTTGAAGGTTATCCCGGTTATCGAGACACAACTTCCACCTCTTATAAAAAACTGAAATTCTCAAATCTTTGGAACGCAAAAGAAAAATGGGCAATAGAAGCCGGGGCTATTGGTGTAATTAATCTTACAACTAATCCCAACAAAGATTTTGGTAAGGCACGTAATTTACCTTTTAGGTACGAAAGTGGTGTAATTGAATCAGATACGGCACCAGTGAAATATTACGATAAAAAAGCTGTTCTTGCGAATGATTCTCTGCAAAAATCTTTACCAGTAATTCGCATTTCAGCTCGGTTACAGAATGAACTTATTGCGATACTAAATGTAGATGTGTTTAGTTTTGAACAAGATGCAAAGAACAATCTTAAACCAGTCAGTAGGGAAATTGGAGGTTTAAGAATTGGATTAAAGTCAGGGGTTGAAAGTGAATTGTTTGCGGTCCGGAATGTACTTGGGATGATTGAAGGCGTTAACAAGAATGAGTTCATTGTTGTTGGTGCACACTATGATCATCTGGGAAAATATAACGGATATATTTATAACGGTGCGGATGACAATGGTTCAGGAACTGTTGGTGTTATGTCAATTGCCAGGGCGCTAAAAGCGACAGGAAAAAAGCCCGAAAAAACAATCATCTTTGCAGCCTGGACAGCCGAAGAAAAAGGATTGCTTGGTTCTGAATATTTTGTGAAAAACTTTGCTGGGGAATATCGAATCAAGTTAGATTTGAATTTTGATATGATTGGTCGCAGTTCGGTTAAAGATACCATAGGAAATAAATGTGGAATCGAATACACAAAAGCTTACAGTGGGTTTAAGGATCTTTCACAGAAACATGTAATGGAATATGGTTTAAATCTCGATGTTAAATATACAGGGTCAGAAATACCATCAGGCGGGAGTGATTATACCGCTTTTGCTGAAAAAGAAGTTCCTGTGATTTGTTTCATGGCAGCAATGCATCCAGACTATCATCAACCATCGGATGAGGTAGCGAAAATAGAGTGGAAAAAGATGGCCGACATCATCAAACTTGGATTTCTTAATATCAATGAATTAGCCAATTCGGATTTAAAGAAATATAAAGTTGCGACAACAACGAAGTGACTTATTAAGAAAGATTTGTATTTTTACCCAAGATAAAAAAAATAGAAAATGAAACTTTTAGAGGGAAAAACGGCTATTGTTACCGGCGCATCACGCGGAATCGGTAAAGCAATTGCAATTAAATTTGCTGAAGAGGGGTGTAATATAGCTTTTACTGATCTGTTTTACGATGATATCGCGAAAGCAACAGAAACCGAACTTCAGGCGATGGGTGTAAAAGCGAAGGCTTATGCATCGGATGCTTCAAAATTTGATGATACTCAGAATGTAGTGAATCAGATTATTGCAGATTTTGGATCAGTTGATGTCCTGGTCAATAATGCAGGAATTACTAAAGATTCACTTTTGATGCGAATGACTGAAAGCCAGTGGGATGCTGTTATAACTGTCAATCTGAAATCAGTTTTTAATTTTACGAAAGCTGTTCAGGCAGGAATGCTTAAACAAAGAAGTGGTTCAATCGTAAATATGAGTTCGGTGGTTGGCGTAAGTGGGAATGCTGGTCAGGCAAACTATTCAGCTTCGAAAGCAGGGATCATTGGATTTACAAAATCAATTGCAAAGGAACTTGGCTCAAGAGGTATTCGCTCTAATGCAATTGCACCGGGATTTATTATTACTGAAATGACGGCCAAAATTCCTGAAGATGCCCGCAAACAATGGGAGGCAACAATTCCGATGAAACGCGGTGGACTACCAGAAGAGGTTGCAAAAGTAGCGCTGTTTCTTGCGTCCGATTTGGCCTCATATGTTTCCGGACAGGTGATTAATGTTTGTGGCGCAATGAATACCTAATATGCAATAAATTGAAAATCAGCAATTCGTATTCTTGAATCTGACTTTGTCTGATTAATAAAATATTTTTAAAAGAGAGCTGATCATTCAGCTCTTTTTTTTTGAGAACCGGCAAAAAACCTTGTTTTAATTGGGTTTATACCAGTAATATTGTATATTTAAAAACGCAAAACAATTGTTTTATTGAAAAAAACCTGACAACTCTTCTGTTCTTGTAATGAATGGATATATTCTCGCCAATAATTTTAATATCAGAATTGTATGAATAGGGTAGCCTATAAATTGGTTGGATGAAAAATAGAAATATCTCGTATCAACTGAGTATTTATTTTTTAATTACTGAGACAATTCTCTCCGTAATTATCATTCTTGTCGGCTATAACTATCTTCGCCGTTCAGCATTTGAGAGTTATCGTTACAGGCTTCAATATGATGTTCAGGAGGTACTTGGCGATGTTCAAAATACAATGGACGAAGCAGCGCGATTTACTGAAAATCTGACTACTGATTACATTCAAAGACTACCGCTTAAAAATCCCAGGCGATATCTTGGAATGGCGTTTAAGGTGCAGACCAATATGTTGGCGTTCGGATTGGTAACCATTGCTGAAAATGTCTCTTCTCAGCATAAACCGGATTTTTACTTTTACAAATCTGGCGGAAATATAAAATCAGACACAGGAAGATTTAAAAACAATATTGCAATGACGGATGAATGGGTAAAGTCAATGCTTTATGCTACGAAACCTGAATGGAGTGTGCCTTTTTACGATTCAAAATTTGGTTCACGGGTGATTACTTATGCCCGACCACTTGAACTTGAGCAAGATGGAAAAATATTACATGGTACATTTTTTTGTTCGGTCTCTCTTGACCAGGATCTAGTTAAACTGAAACATCAGAAAATGATAAAAACGGGCTTTTCGGTTCTTTTAAACGAACAGAACCTGATTGTTTACCATCCGGATAGCACCCGAACGGGAAAAGATGTCAGCTCACTTTTTAATTGTTTTGGAGGAAGTGAATTTGATATCATTGCGCTACTGAAAGATAGAATCGGAGGTTCTCAGGTTTTACATCCAAATTGTATGAAAAACAAAAAGGCGGTAGCAATATATTGGCCTGTTAAATCTTCCAATTGGTTTATCATCAATGTGATTCCCGAAAGTCTCTTTATGTCGGAGCTAAAGCAAATAACTCTTGCTTTAGTTTTGCTGATTCTTTTAATAGGGAGTATTACAGCTGCTGTTATGATTTATCTCTCAATCAGATTAGTTTCTCCAATTTCTGTTTTGGCTGACGATTCACGAAAAATTGTTGAAGATGCAGGCTTCGATCCTATTCCCCATTTAAATGATCTTGAAGCTCTTACTGATAGTATGGAAAAAATGAAGGATCGCTTGGCGGGTTATCGGAAAAATACTTTGCAAAGCTCTCTGGATAAAATGGAGATGGAAAAAGAGTTGAATTTAGCAAAGGATATCGAAATGGGAATGGTTCCGACCAAATTTCCACTTTACCCGGATCGCAATGATTTTGACTGTTTTGGAAGGCTTATCCCGGCAAGAATTGTAGGTGGAGACTTATTCGATATATTCCTTTTAGATGATAATCAATTGTTTATTTCCATTTGTGATACCCTTGGCAAAGGTATTCCGGCCGCAATGTTCTCAGTAATTACAAGAACTTTTATCAGAAGTATTGCCAATCCAATTACCCGACTTGGCAGAATGATGGAAGTGTTAAATGATGGGCTTAGCCTTGGGCGCGAATCGGATATGTTCGCTACAGTCTTACTGGGAAAGTTAAACCTTTTAACAGGTGAATTTATCTATTGCAATGCAGGACACCCATATCCGATCATTTTGCGAAATAATCATCAGGAAGAAGTTCTGACACAATCGCATGGAATACCAGTTGGGGTGAGAAGTAATATGAAATTTTTGGAAAGCAGTTTCATTTTGGCGCCAGGCGAAACACTGATAACATATACCGATGGTGTCACTGAAGAATACAATGAAGACGGTGAATTTTTCGGTATGGAACGACTTATCTCGGTAATAAAGCCGCTCCACGAACTACCACCACAAAACATTGTCGATAAAATACTTAACGTACTTGAGCAATTCCGTGGCAGGGCAGATGTGCATGACGATACAACGCTTGTGGCACTTAAATTTACAAAGGGGAAAAAAAAGACCGGTACAGAACCGGCCTTTCATATTAACATGTGAACGTTCGTTTTCTAGATAAATTTGATTCCAAGAGAGAATGTTAAGGTATTGCCTTTATTGACGAAACCCACATTATTCATATTACCTTCCGATGTGTTTGAAAGTCCCCACTCATAACGGCAATCCAAAGTGATCATCCCCACATCAACGCCTGCACCTAACTGCCAGTCCCAAATGTTGTTCTTGTAATTCTTAGGGTCAAAATTGGGAAGATTCATTTCAACATTGCTGCTTTTTAAAACATAAGACATAGCAGGACCTGTAAATGCACGTATTGAAGCGAGTTTCAGGTCAATCAATTTGAATCCCAGTAAAATTGGAACCTGAATTGTCTTTAGCTTAACTGATTGATTAGCAGCTCCAGTACCATCGGTTGATTGGCTATTTTTAACACAATACAACAGTTCGGGTTGCAGATATACCTTCGTTCCGAATCGGGCAAAGGCACCAAGATTATATCCTGATTTTGAATCTGATTTGAAATTTGAGTAGTTTAATTCACCTACAGAAGAAGAATAGTTGTCAGTAGTAATTTTAGTTGAATTAATACCACCTTTAATACCAAGGGTGAAAGGTCCGATTGCAAATGTCGACAGAACCAATGTCATTAAAGTAAATGTCAAAATTGATTTTCTCATGATTTTAATTTTTCGTTTAACTAACTAATATTTATACTTTTGAATTAAAATTACCGAGGTATAGTAATTCAATTCCTTTGAAATGAACCTTAAACAGAATATAAAAACTGACAATAAGTATGACCTGAATGTACCGAATTTATAGGCTGTAAAATGCTTCATTCAACAAACACAAATCAAATTTAGGTATTTAATTCGGAAAATTAAATCTATTAAATATATTTAACAGAATTACATTCCACGTTCCTTGCTGATGGCCTGATAGGCTTCATTCAATTTTTGAAATTTTTCGTTGGCCGCTTTTTGAACATCTTCGCCTAAATAACTCACTTTATCAGGATGATATTTTAGTGCCATTTTACGGTAGGCTTTCTTAATTTCTTCATTTGTAGATGTTTCATTAATCTCAAGAATATGGTAAGCCCAATCGGTTTTGGGGACAAACATAGCTTGAATCGAGTTGTAGTCAGCATCAGATATGCCAAGTGTTGAAGCAATATGTTGAATTAATTTAAGCTCTTCAGGATGTAAAACTCCATCAGCATTGGCAATTCCAAACAGAAAATGTACAAGCTGTAAACGTGATGAATAATCGACATATTTTCTGATCTGAACGCAGACATCAGTAACCGGAATATTCTGTTGCGTGAGGTCTTTCAGAATAATCAACGCTTGTTTGGCTCCTTCTAATCCAAAATTTCTTTTGAGAAAATCTTTTACGTAATCGAGTTCAGAGCGAAGAATCTTGCCATCTGCTTTTAAAACCGCGGTAACAAGAACGAGCAGACTGAACATATAGTCTCCGTGAGTAATCTGTGTCTTTTTACCTGTTAAGTCCGCGGGTTTTTGAATTATATTCTCTGCCTCGTCAAAAACCGAACCCAAAACAAAACCAGCCAGCGCACCCAGAGGTCCTCCCAGTGTAAAACCCAAACCTCCACCAATCCATTTACCAATTTTCACCATCTGATCTGATCAATTTATCCAATTCAATTATCTGCGGGAACAATAATTTTTTGTTGTTATTTTCAATGATATAATCTACTATTTTGATTTTTTGCGTATCAGGCATTTGATTATTAATTCTTTGTTTTACAAGTGCTTCAGATATATGATCACGCTTGATTACCCGTTCAATCCGTAATTTTTCGTCGGCCAAAACTAAGATATTACGATCGAAATCAGAAGCATAACCGCTTTCGAGAAGTATTGCGGCTTCATAAAGAATATAAGAACTATCCAGATGGCTATCAGTCCATTTTTGGAAGCTTTGTCTCACAGCAGGATGAATAATCGCATTTACATTTGCTAATGCGGCAGAATCATTAAAGATTAGCCTTGCTAATTTCTTTCGGTCAAGCATATTATCAAGAGAATAGATATGTTTCCCAAAAAGATTTATAAGAAGTTCCCTAATCTGCAGATCATTGTTTTGAAGATATTTTGCTTCTGCATCAGCATGAAAAACAGGAACTCCAAGCAACTTAAAGATTTCGCAAACGGTCGTTTTCCCGCTGCCAATGCCCCCTGTAATTCCAATTTTCTTCATTGAATCTACTCTTTCCGTTCAATAATATATTCTACATCTTTGGGGAAATGATCCACTGAGAGAACGGTCTCTGGAACTTTATCCAGGATGACCCGCAACTTTGGTATTACGCCAGAGCGATGCGAAAAATCGACGATCGCCCTGAAACTACTGGTGTTCAATTTACTGTATTGACTTAACCCAATCCTGCAGGTAACTTTTACCTTTGCCGGAAAGGTTTTAATAAGCAATGAGTCCGGAAAATTGATAATAAGTATAGGTATTTCAAATTTTGCCTCGGTGTATTGTTCCACGTCAATTTTGACGGAGACCTCGTCGAGTTCACATTTCAGTTCCGGCAAAATAACTAAATCGACATCGCGCTTGACAGTATGCGACAAATTTTTAAATTCTATTGGCTTCGTATTGATAAACTTCAGGGTATCCAAAATATCCTGAGGACCACGTACTAGAATAAACTCCGGCTCAACAACCGGTGGTTTCTGTAAAATAAATTCTTTTGCAAAAGTAAAATCAATAACAGGACGAACCTTTACCAATTTCTCAATTACACTGCTGACATTGAAAGAAATCGAATCTGGTCTGATACTGATGATCTCGATTTCACTACTGATCTGCTTGGCAATTTCCTCTTTATGTCCATTTGTCGAAATGGTATATTTAGACATGAATTTACCTTCTAAATAGTTGTTTGTTAATTCGTTAACATCCAAAAGTACAGGAGAAAATGCAAGACTAAGTTTATGCCGGAGTAAAGTGTAACCGAAAGCATCAACCGTTAAGTCGAATTTATCTGGTAGTTTACCAGTAAGTTCCTTATCTTTAGGTAGATTAACGTACCTTACCGGCACTGTGATGTGATCGGTGTAATGCTTTTCGAGCGCATTGAGAAACCATAAAAACGAGGCTAATGCAAGGCAAACAAAAAAGACAAATGCTTTTCCGTTTCGAATTGCTGTAATTTCGGTTTTAAAATACTCAAGGACTCGCCTGTGCATGGACTTTGAAGGTATTATTGAAGCAAAAAGGCCGGTTGCCCAGCCTTTCAGAATCAGATTAAAATATTTTCAATTATTTCTGAACTGGCGCATCCGACATATCTTTCAGGACAACACTTTTGTCAACTTTAAGTTTTACGTTTAGAGCAACTTCGAGAATAATGATGTTATCTTTTATTTCATCAATTTTACCATAAATCCCGCCTGTTGTTACAATTTTATCGCCCTTTTGAAGTGCTGACCGGAATTTTGTCATCTCTTTCTGACGTTTCATTTGTGGCCGAATCATGAAAAAATAAAATACAACAATCATCAGACCCATCATCAAAAGCATGTTCACCGACGAAGCTCCACCTCCCGGTGCCTGAGCAACAATAAATAAAATAGAACTCATTTTTCTGTTTTTAAGAGATTATTAAATCGTTTATTTTCTATATAAGCACTTATCTGTAACTCTTTTCGCTCACCTTCCGAAGTTTCGAAGGTCATACCTTTGATCTGATTACCCCATTCACCAGCTGTGTCGAAAATTAATTCAATAGATGAAGTTTCACCTGGCTGGATAGCGCTTGAATTGAATTTAAAATCAATACAACCGCATGACTTTTCTGCTTTAATTATTTTGAATGAAGATTCACCTGCATTTCGAAATACAAATGAAAATGAGACAATCTCTCCATCTTTCAGTGTACCAAAATTATGAATTTCCTTGTCAAATACAATTTTCCCAGGTCCCTTTTTTTCAAACGATTTATTCTCCTTCGAAATCACCTTTTCAGGGCTTCTACTGTTCCCGCATGAGTAGAATAATAGTACTAAACTGATGATTAAAGTATTAAATGTAATTGTTCTCATCCTTCCAGCAATCCTCGTCCTGCTTTCACAATTTTACCATCTTCGCGGAAATCCTTGGTAATACGGTCAAGAACGCCGTTAATAAAGGTGCTGCTCCGGTTTGTACTATAATATTTCGCCAGCTCAATATATTCGTTTAGTGTCACTTTTACTGGAATTGAAGGAAATTCCATAAGTTCTGTCAAAGCCAACTGCATGATTAACACATCCATAACTGCAACTCTGTCAACATCCCAGTTTTTGGTGTAATTTTCGATGATCTTTCGGTTATCCGATTCGTTATTGATTGCCTTTCTGAATAATTTTGTGGTAAATTCCTGATCCTCTTCGTCTTTATATAGCGACATCAGGTATTCGTTCCGATCGTTTTCACCTTTGAATTTTTTGATGGTTTTAATGACCATTGAAATTGCAAAGTCAAGATCGTCGTTCCAGTAAATATTTTGCTCTTCGAGTTCGTTAAGCATTATCTCACTGTTCACCAATATATTGCTGAAAAAATCCTCGCAAAAACGTCGATCATTCTGAAAATCATCGGTTTCCGAATTGATGTAATTGGTATAAAGTTCAGACTCAATCATTGATGTATAAATACCACGGATAAGATCAGGATAATTTGACCAATTGAGTTTATTGCGTGTCAAATAATCATTCAGACTTTTATCTTCTTTTAGTCTTGTAATCAGTCGGTTATTTATAAATCTGAGATTTGGATTAAGATCATCCTCGGTGGGGAGATTCTTCATCTTCCGCGATTCAATCCGCTCGTTTGCAAAATCGCTGATTTCGCCAAGAATGGCAAAAAGAAGATGATACAAATCGTAGGTTTTTCTGATACTGAAATGGAGCTCAGATTCAGACTGAGTTATTGTTTTTTCGGGGGATGATACGTGAGCGTATAATATTTGCAGTACCTTGGTGCGGATAATCCTTCGACTAATCATGTTTTTACAGAACTGGTTTCTATTAATTTTTCAGGGTACGAAAGTACAACAAATATCTGAGTTGCTCAATTGTTTTCTCTGGTCGAATCTTCCTCCGGTTCAATTTCGTTTTCGGGTATAGAATACTCAATCTCTTCATCTTCTTCAACTTCTTCCTCGGGAGGATCAACTGGTATAGGTTTACGGAAGAAAAATGCCAATCCAAATCCCGAAATACCTCCCCACAAGTGAGATTCCCATGAAATTTCGGGTTTAAACGGAAAAATACCCCAAAACATTCCTCCATATACCAAAGTTACGATTAATGCAATTGTCAATAATCTAATATTATAGCTTATAATTCCACTCGTAAACAGAAATGCAGCAAGCCCATATATAAGACCGCTTGCTCCAATATGCAGCGCCTCGCGACCCACTAACCAAACAAAAATGCCCGAAAACAGATAAATCAACCAGAAAATGGTGTAAGAGGATTTTCGATAAAAGAAAAATAGTGAAAAGGAAAGTATAAGTAATGGTAGTGTGTTGGCAATAAGATGATTGAGGCTTGCATGAATAAGTGGTGAGAAAATAATTCCGCGCAGACCCTTTATATCATGTGGCAGAACACCCCATGCTGAAAAGTCGAGATCAAATTCAAATTCGAAAAGTTTGATCAGCCACAGTACAACGACAAACGAACTTGAAACGAAAAGTGAATGCCTTACAATACGCTTTTCGAGATTGTATTGCTCTTCAGTATAATTTCCGGAACGATAGCGCGAAAGGAGTGGCATGATTTAAATCTTACTCTTTCAGTAAATTACGAAGCAATCTCGCAAAGTTCAGAATATCTTCCTCGGTTGTATCAAATGAGGTCATCCATCGGACTTCTCCGCGTTGCTCATCCCAGGTATAGAAGAAGTATTCATTTTGTAATTGAGGTATCAATTCTTTAGGAACAATTGCAAATATGCCATTGCCCTCCACAAGTTGCGTGATTTTAACTCCTTTCAGTTTCCTGATTTCAGTTTCAAGTATTTTGGCCATACGGTTCGAATGCGTGGCGTTCGTTTTCCAAATTTCATCGCGCAAATATGGAACAAATTGTGCTCCAACGAATCGCATTTTTGAATATAGCTGGGCCGCCTGTTTTCGGTAGTATTTACTGTGTGCTGACAATGCAGGATTGAAAAAGAGTACAGCCTCGCCGATCATCATCCCGTTTTTTGTTCCTCCGAATGAAAGAATATCCACGCCGGCATCTCTTGTGAATGTTTTGAATGGAAGTCCAAGTGATATAGCTGCATTTGAAATTCTGGCGCCGTCCATATGAAGAAACATGCCATGACTGTGGGCGAGATCTGCCAACGCTTTAACCTCATCGACTGTATAAACGGTGCCCAGTTCAGATACCTGTGTTATGCTGATTAAACATGGTTGTGAATGATGCTCAAAACCAAATCCATGCAAATGTTTCTCAATTTGCTCAGGGGTAATCTTTCCGTTTTGGGTAGCAATAGGGATTAATTTGCTGCCCGTGAATTTTTCCGGGGCACCGCATTCATCTGTCTGAATGTGTGCAGTTTCAGCACAAATTATAGTGTGAAATGACTGTGTGGCTGATTGTATCCCGAGAATATTTGCCCCTGTTCCAGTCAATACGATAAACACCTCCGTATCGTGTCCAAATTCCTTTTTAAATAAACGGACTGCTTCATTTGTCCATTTGTCATCGCCATATCCTATTGAATGACCACTATTTGCGGCCTCAATTGCTTTCAAAATTTCAGGATGAATTCCTGAGTTGTTATCGCTGGCAAAACCTCTTTGATGCATATTTGTTGATTGAGATATAGATTTGAATGATAAAATAATTTGCTGTAAAAATATGTTTTGTTTTCGGCTTTTTAGTATATTACCTGCCTCGTAATTGGGTTTGTATTTCAAATTTGTATTAACTAATTCATTTTCGGATGACAAAAAAAGATAAAACGGTCGCGAATATTGTCTGGATGAGACGAGATTTAAGATTGGAAGATAATACAGCACTTTTTCATGCTTTAAAAACACGTGAAAATGTTTTGCTGCTGTTTATTTTTAATCCGGATATTTTGGAACGGTTGGAAGTTCGTCCGGATTTCAGGGTCAATTTTATTTATAAAACACTCGTTGGAATTAAGGAAACACTGGAGAAGATTGGGTCAAGTATTTATATTGCTCATGGAAGACCTCAGGAAGTTTTCAAAAAAATGGCTGAAGAGTTTCATATTTGCAGTGTTTATACGAACCGCGATTATGAGCCATATTCGGTTTTACGTGATCTGAATGTCGAGAGATTCCTGAAAATCAATAAAATAGAATATCATTCCTACAAGGATAACGTTCTTTTCGAAAAGGATGAACTTGTTAAAGATGATGGAAAACCATATACAGTTTTTACCCCATATAAGAACAAGTTTCTCGAAAAATTTAACAAAGAAATGGTTCGTCCTTTAAATACAACACAGTATTTTCATAATTTCATACGCATTAAATCATTGCCAATGATGAGTATCGAAATGCTAGGTTTCGAGCCTGTCAATTTGGTTTTTCCATCTAAGTCTCTACCTCAGACTTTACTGGAAGGATATGCAGCAAACAGGGATTTTCCTGCCCGGAATGGTACTTCAAAGTTGAGTGTTCATTTGAGATTTGGCACAATAAGCATACGAAAGGTTACCGCGCTGGCATTCTTACATTCCGAGACCTTTCTTTCGGAGCTAATCTGGCGTAATTTTTATAGTCAGATTCTATGGTATTTTCCCCATGTTGCTACGAGGGCCTTTAAACCGATTTATGATAACATTCGCTGGGAAAATAACCTGGATCATTTTAATGCCTGGTGTCAGGGGAAAACCGGATATCCGATGGTAGATGCCGGAATGCGCGAACTCAATCAAACGGGGTTTATGCACAATCGTTTAAGAATGGTGACCGCCAGCTTCTTATGCAAACATTTGTTAATTGATTGGCGATGGGGGGAAGCTTATTTTGCTGGAAAACTGAATGATTATGAGCTCGCTTCGAACAACGGAGGGTGGCAATGGGCAGCTGGATCTGGTTGTGATGCAGTTCCCTATTTCAGAATTTTTAACCCCGAATTGCAGGCTAAAAAATTTGATCCTGACGGTGAATACATACAAAAATGGGTACCTGAATACGGCACATCAGATTATCCACAACCTATTATAGAACATCGTTTTGCACGCGAAAGAGCGCTAAAAAGATATGCACAGGGTATGAATCTCTCAGATGAATAAAAGCATTTGCAAGAATTTTGTTTGCCAATTACAGTTTCGAAACCGATTTTACCGTACTCAGCCAATAGTTGTTACACTAAATTGACCTTGTGGAATGACTTATTGCTGGTTTTTGCAGCTATAATTCAATGATTCTAAGGTTTTTGCTTCGATTAAAATATCCCTTGATAATCGCGCGAATATCGCGGTTGTCATTGTACTTTTGTATACAATCATGAAGAAATTCCAAATTATTTGAAGAATAATCGGTTGATGCATAACCAAATCCGACAAAACTTCCATTTGAAATTTTAATTATCGCGTTTTCTTCGTTTGTACGGCCCTGATCAATTACGAAAAAGTTTGGTGACCGGAATTTTAAGGCGTAGACTGACTTATTGACGCGCACATTGTAATTTGCAGGGCTCTCAAGTCCAGCGCAAGCACCCTGGCAATGATGAATCTGAGACTGAAAGCATTCACCTGAGCTGTTGTCGAGATGGCATAGCTTTTTGCAAAGGGCATACTTATCGGCAAGGTTGTGCAGGTAGTCAATTCCTTCCTGGTGAGAGTTAAAAGTAGTCAACGGAATATCTTCGCCTTCAATTGGATTGATTTTTAAATGAAGGTATCCGTCAGGATCTTCGAAAGAGAATAACCCAAAATTGAATGCCGACCTTCGCTGACTTCGGTTGTAAAGCGGTTTATGCTTTTTGATTTCGGCTGATTCAAGTAAGAGTGCAACAAGTTCACTACCGGTCTCTTCCCATGATACTTCCGCAATTTTATCGCGCATTTCAATTGCTTTTTTTGTTTGCAAATTACCGAAATGAGTCAGCACACGCTGGTGAATATCTTTGCTTTTTCCTACATAAATGATATTTCCTTGCGCATCATAAAAATAATATACGCCTGTTTTTGCAGGAATTGCAGCAATTTTTTCTGTCGACAGGGGATAAGTCTGATGAACGAACAGCGAAGATTCAAGGAGGTTATTCTGAGCTATTAAGGTATCAAAAAGTTTTGCAGTAGCCAACGCGTCACCAATTGCCCTGTGCCGATCGGTAATCTGGATTCCCAGATCTGCACAAATATTGCCAAGTGAGTAGGAGCGGTGTCCTGGAAGGAGTTTCCGTCCAAGTTTAACGGTACAAATCGTTTTCCGTTTAAAATCATACCCCAGTCGTTTAAACTCTTCTTTTACAAATGAATAATCAAACTGAGCGTTATGTGCAACGAAGATTCTTCCGGCAGTCAGTTCCACAATTTTTTTGGCTACTTCGTAGAATTTAGGGGCATTGGCGACCATATCGTTGGTAATTCCGGTGAGTCTTGTGATATTCCAGGGAATATTACATTCCGGATTGATCAAAGTGGTATAAGTCTCCGTCAACGCCTCTCCATTATGAAGGACAATAGCAATTTCGGTGATTTTTCCGTACGATGCGCTTGTTCCGGTTGTTTCTACGTCGATGATGGCATACATGATCCGCAAAGTTAATTATTTGGTACATTCGTCCAATCAAAATTTCATCGGAATCGTACAATTGGACGCTCTTCTTTTAGGTTTATCTGAAAAAGCAACTTTTATTTAAAATGATGGAAAACAATAATTTATATAAATATCTTGATTTGGCCATTAATGCTGCATTACGAGCCGGATTCAAAATAATGGATGTATACCGATCTGGAAATTTAGGAGTTGAACATAAAATTGATCTTTCGCCGGTTACAATAGCCGACAAAGCTGCAAGTAAAATCATCGGGGAATTCTTAAATTCGTCAGGAATACCATATTTATCAGAAGAAGAGACTTTTAGTATGTATAGTGAGCGAAGTAAATGGGGATTATTCTGGTGTGTTGACCCGCTTGATGGTACAAAAGAATTTATCCGCAAAAGCCACGATTTCACAGTTAATATTGCACTAATTGACAAGAATGAACCTGTTCTTGGAGTTGTTTATTTGCCAGCCTTCGATTGTCTCTATTTTGGAGGAAAGGGAATTCCTTCCCGAAAATATGATCAAATAAATAATGCATCAGTTGCTGAAATTATTGAAAAATCACTTCAACTTCCAATTATACAGAATAATGAAAAATTCGTTATGATTGGAAGTCATTCTCATTTGGATGATGAAACGAAAGCCTATTTTGAAACGGTGTTTGAAGAGAAAGGCAGAGGGAATGTTGAAGTTCTTATCAGGGGTAGCTCTCTAAAAATGTGCCTTATTGCTGAAGGTGTTGCTGACTATTATCCCCGCATGAGTCATATCATGGAATGGGATATTGCTGCTGGTCATGCTATATGCGAGGCTGCGGGTTGTAATGTAACTGATTGGTACGGTAACCGACTGATCTATAATAAACCCAATTTTTACATGCCCTGGTTTAAAATTAACCGAAACCGCTAAAGGAATATGACTCGGAATATAATCTGCTATAGATCAAGTATCTGAATGATTGTATTCACTCAGTTTTAGATTTGATTTTCAACATGAATCCGGATCATCCGGTAAATCTCAATGACGTTATCGTTTTTGGGAAGGGAATCGTAAATATGACGAATGTATTGCTTCTGATTCAGAATCTGAAAACTTTTCTTAAAATGAAGATCGAAAATCCATGACATCTGAAAAATAAGAAAGTCGTTAAAAGTCACAATATCAGTTTTATTTGGAATACCACCTTCTATTATTATTTTCGAAAAAGCCGGTGTAACAATTGGTTTCTCCGAAAGGGCAAGTTCGACTGCCATATTGGGTTTTCCACCTTTACGAGTAATATATTCAGATGTTGAACGCCAGGAGTCCAATTTGTCAGCGTCACGTAAAAGTTTAACATAGAATAGAATGGCTTCTCCCTCTTTCTTTGGAAGTTCTGGTTTGTTATGATTTTTAATGACTTGGATAACAATATTCTGAGTTGCTTCGTCAAGTTCACCAAAAATTTGACTTGTTTTCAAATATTCGATACTTGCATCAGCATGATCGGTTATAGTACTACCCGCATTTTCCGGAAGACACAACCATAATCTGCCAATATCATGGAATTGAGCGGCAATTTCTGCCACATGTTTCTCATTTTCACTAAGCTCGAGTGAATCAGCCAATATGAGTATGTTCTCAACAACTCTACTAATATGGAGTATTGTTTTTTCAATAGTCAGATCAGCATTATAAGGTGCATATTTAAAGGGAGATATATAATCCTCAAAAGCTGTTCGTAATGTGGAAATCAATTCGCAGGGCACCATAGAATTTAGATTTAGGGTTCGTTACAAAAGTAGTATTTTCGATCCGAAACACGTTATACGAATAAGAATTTAGGAAGAGAATTGAAAAACTTAACATTGAAGATTAAAACCGGCAATTTTGTGTGTAAAAGGTTACAGGGCATTTTCTGTTCGAAGAATAATGCTACTTTTGTAACCGCCTTCAGAAATGGCCCCATAGTTAAATGGATAGAATGGAGGATTCCGGTTCCTTTGATCTGGGTTCGAATCCCGGTGGGGTCACAAATGTCGCTGTAAGTAATTTATTTACAGCGACATTTTCATTTTTTACGTGCAAATTTGCATGCTATGAATAATATATTTGCAATATCTTGAAAACCGAATTGCCCGGTTGTATCCTTGCAAAATGAACATCGCTTCGATTTTTCTCAAATCGTTTACAAGTCTGGGGTGTTTTATTCCGGGTCGTTTCATAAATATCGATCAAGTCCCTCCAACGTACGAAACCAGGTAACCCGTATGAATCTTTGCAAATTGCCTTTACCAGGTTGTCTGACAAACCATTTTCGACAAACTGTCATCCAAAACAAAAAAGTCAACGCTGTTGTTTTTCAGCAAAATGTATTCTTTTCGCGGCATTTTCGATTCATAGCGGTTTAACTCAATAATCTCAGCTTACCTGGAACGTGTAAAATACACTAATTGAGGGGAATTGTATATATCATGCCTATTTAATAGTTGCAATATTTGCTGAATTTTCCTTTGCAAGCAAAAGCTCTTCATTCTTTAATTGCAGGTATACCATTCGTCGCTCAAGACGAAAAATGTAATTAAGTAATGCGTCGTTAGAAACCGGTAAACCTGTATTTATCTGGGTTTTCGTCAACAACTCGTCTATTTCCGGATGAAGCTTACCGACTTCTGAATTGATCTCCATATTCATATTTTTCAATGTATCATTAATGTAATGTTCAATAAACTCAAATTTCAGATAATTCAAATGCAAAATCTGCTTTGTCAGACTAGAAACATATTACAAAGACAAAATCTGGAAACCTAAATTTCTTGTCAAATCTACTCAAGTAACGAGGGGCACATGTTAAACCTATATGGCCATTGTCTTAAGCAAACTTTATCAAAACAAAACACATCAATTACATTTTTGTTTCATATCGGTTGCAAGAAAACCCATTAACCTTATTTAAAAGATATTAATGATAGTAATGGAGATTTTAAATAAGCCCGGTGACGAAACATTAACAAAATATGGCCGACTGAACGAATCAAATGGGATCATGCGATGACTTTCCCTAAAAATAGGTTAACCGTTATTTTTGAACTTTTTTGTTCTTTACTTGGTTTAATTTACAGTAAGGCTTTTCATTTTAAATCATTACACTTAGAAACCAATTCTTTATTATAAATAAATTAAAATATAACCATGGAAAAAGCCGAGAATTTTATATTGAAATTGGATAGAAATACGCAGGTAATTAGCGTATTATCCCGGCATGCTGAAGTATGGAACAAGGTTTCCAAATTTCAGACCGCTGTGGATGGACTTACTTCGAATCAGGAAAAGTTGGTGGAATTACAAGCTTTATTAAATAAAGACATAACGGCTATTGAGAAAGCAAAGAATGAGCGACGAAAGGAATTAGAGGACAGAACCATGACGTTGGTTCGGATTATGCAGGTTTTTGCCCATGACAAAAAGAAAAGGAAGTTACAACGTAAATTGTATCATCTTACCTATGAATATGTTGAAAACTGCCTGGACCTGGAATTAGTAGAAATCTCCAAGGAAATCTGGCTGATTGCAAATAAGTTTGGCGGATATGCACTAACATTTGTAAGTAAGGTAAAAGCAGCACTCGATCCTGATAATGTAAAGGCTACCAACAAATTTGAAAAAGAGTTCGGATTAAATCCCGATATGATTAAAAATCTTGAAGAGGCTATTCTGAACTTCATTAAAGCGATGATTCCTTATAATGAAGAAATGGCGGAAAAGGAAAAGGTTGCAATTAAAATGAAGGAGTTCAACAAAAAGACTAAAAAGCTGCTCGCAAATAAAATTGACCGGTTTGTATTGATGTTTGAGAATGAAAATCCGGGATTCTACAAGGAATACCATGAATTGAGAGAAGATCACTACTATAAACATGTAAAAGAAACAATTAACCAGGAGACTGACTTCCAGGATCTGTTACTGGATGAAAATGTGATGGTAGAAGCTAAACCAATACAAAAACCTAAAAATCATCAAAAAATAAATTCTGAAACAAATTAAATTGGTTATGAATTCAAAGATTGATAGTGTTTTGGATATAAATGGCAAACCTGTCAGTCTCAAATCGGTGCTCGAAAAAGACATTAATAAGCTTAATTCAGTTTCTGGTGAAGACCATTTGACAATTGACAAATCCATTCATACAATACGAAAGTCGCTGAAATCGATTTCAGCGATTTTATTATTGTGCGAAGTTCATTTTGACCGTGCGCAGTACTTAAGCCTGAAATCCTGTATTAAGACTCTTTCAAAACATTATGGTGCAGTAAGAGAACCTTTTGTTTCTCTTCAAACCTTTAATCAGATCGAAGAGAAACTAAAAAGCTTCGACAACAGCAATTTGTATGAACTGAGATATAATCTTGAGTTACAATATAATTTAATTATAAACGATAATATAAACACAAAAGAAACAATTCAGCAGGGAAAGGAATCAATCCTGAAATTAACAGAAGAATTAAGAAGTCTGGATTTCAATTTCGCGCATAAACCTCTGAGAAGAAGACTTATAATCAGCTTTCAAAAATCCAGGAGATTATTTAAAAAATTGAGCATTAGTTCCTCTGCTGAGGAATTTCACAGGTTTCGGAAATGGTGCAAGATTTTTTACCATCAACAGATTGTTCTAAACCGAATAGGATCAGAGAAAACGAGCAAAAAGAGCAAGAAATTGTATAAACTGACTGAGTTTTTGGGCAATGAACACAATTTACAGGTGTTTTACCAATACCTGTCCACGTATTTTCCTGAATTAGCGCAGCTTTCAGAAGCTTTATTTAAGTCAAAAATAAAAAGGATAAGAAAAAAAGCATTGACACTATATCCTAAAATTAATTAATGATACCATATTAGAATCTAAACACTTATACGTTCAATTAACCAGCTATTATTTTTGAATGAATCCCCACGGTTTTTTTATCCGATTCAACATACACAGCTTTGATAGTTTATAATTTCAGTCTTACTATCTGATTATCTTTGCCACCTGTTAGGCTATAAAAATAAATTTAGCCATTTGAGTATATGACAAAAGTTTGGAATGGTTCAACTCGATTTTTTAAAATACCTGGCAACACTGTCAGTAAGCAGCAAGATCAATCCGGTTCGTCGAAATAGCTTCGAGGATCCACAAATTACAAAAGCAGATTTTGGCGTCAATTTTTATTGGGGCGTTGGTACATCTGCATACCAGATCGAAGGGGCCTGGAATACGGATGGAAAGGTGAATCCATATGGGACAAATTCACTCGTAAGAAATGGTCTGTTAAGGATAAATCAAATGGGAACGAGACGATTGATTTTTATAACCGTTCCGAAAGTGATTTAAAACTTTTAAAAAGTCTGAACTTCGAAAATTTCAGGTTCTCATTTTCATGGTCGAGAATTTTGCCCGATGGAACCGGAAAAGTGAATGAAAAGGGAATTGATTTTTACAACAGAATGATCGACAACTGCCTCGAGCTTGGTATCGAACCCTGGGCAATGCTCTATCATTGGGATTTACCTCAAAAGCTTGACGATCGCGGCGGATGGACCAATCGCGACATGGTTGGATGGTTTTCGGAATACAGCGAAATCTGCACCCAAAGGTTTGGCGACAGGATTCGTCATTGGATGGTATTGAACGAACCTTCAGGATTCATCCTTTTAGGTTATCTTGCCGGAATCCATGCACCGAATCAAAGCAGCATTAATAAATTTCTTGCTT
>JANXZJ010000023.1 GCA_025355585.1 Mariniphaga sp.
CCAGTTGGGCTTTTCATTTATTTCATAGCCAATCCCTTCCAAAATATCTTGTGTTAAATCTTCGTAAAAGACTTCCTATGTAAGTATTTGTCTTTACATTGGAGCACTAATTCAGAGGACACAAATTGAAGATTCCGTCCAAAACAGCATAAGACAAAAGGAGTGACGGCAATGTTAACCGGGCTTAGTATGGAACTGTTGTAAAAAGCGTTAGACATTAAACATGGAAAAGCAAATAACCTTATTCCTCGTCCTTATATTTTCCATTTTAATGGATCATGCTGGAAATAATTCATTTGCCCAAGCCAGGAAACCTGATGCTTCCTCTTTCATGGGAAAAGTAACCGTCATCCAAAATACTTCTGACCGTTATTTACCGGAAGATTTTGGCATGAGTTCAGTAACTTTGGCTCGTATTGATTCTATTGTGAAGGACGGTATTAAGGCAAGGGCTTTCCCTGGTTGTCAGGTATTGGTTACGAAAGAAGGTAAACAGATATACAATAAATGTTTTGGATACTATACCTATGAGGCCATACAAGAGGTGACCCCGACCACCATGTATGATTTGGCTTCCCTTTCGAAGACCACAGGGACTTTACTCGCGATCATGAAACTTTACGACAACGGTCAAATCAAACTGACCGATAAGGCTTCCAGGTATCTTTCTTTCCTTCGGGGTACCGACAAGGCGAACATCACGATAAAAGAGCTGCTGTTTCATGAATCAGGCTTACCTGGCGATCTTTCATGTTATCGCCTGGCCACAACAAAAGATAAGTCACATGCTATTCACATGGGTTGTACAAACATTCAATACAATAAAGACTGGGTGTCCCAAATTCCCAGGGCAGGATATACCTCCCAGGTATCGGACAGCTTCTACTTGCACAATCGCTTCCACCAGGAAGCGATGCAGATGATTGCAAATACACGTCTGAGAAGCAAAACCTATCTTTATAGCAGTGTGAACTTTATGTTGCTGAAAGAAATTGTGGATGAAGTTTGTGGTTTGCCAATGGATTTATTTCTGAATGTTGAATTCTATACACCAATGAAATTAAACCACATGGCTTACCTTCCTTTAATAACACATCAAAAGAAAGTTATTGCCCCAACGTTTATAAAGGATTTCCTGCGTAACGGCGTCTTACAAGGTTATGTCCAGGATCCTGATGCTGCTTTTTTGGGTGGAGTAGCAGGTAATGCCGGTTTATTTGCCACGGCCAGTGATGTTGCAACCGTCTATCAGATGTTGCTAAATAATGGTGAGATGGACGGAAAACGTTACCTGAAGGAGGAAACATGCAGGATCTTTACAACGACCACTTCGAAAAGTGGAAGACGTTACCTGGGTTTTGACAAACCAGTTCCTGCAAACCCGAAATTCAATCCGTGCTGCGTTTCTGCGCCAAAGGAGGTTTACGGCCATACCGGGTATACAGGAACCTGCTGCTGGGTAGATCCGGTTAACAGTCTCGTATACGTATTCTTAAGCAATCGCACCTATCCCAATGATGCTGTAAATAAACTGGCTAAAATGAATATTCGAACCAGGATACAAGAGGTGATTTATCAGTCGATGAAGAAATGATGCAAATTATTAATTGGCTGCGTAAGTTTCCTTCCATCAAAATTTGTAAAATTGCACGTCTTGGAGTATTCCGGACAACTGTTTCGGCAAAGCCAAAAGTCGGGAGGTTCCCGATTCAATAAATTAAAATGAGCAAAAAAAAGATCCATATCATTTCAGTATTGCTGGGGTTGGCAATTATCAGTTGTAATCATACAAATCAACGTCCACCAACCGGGAGCTCCGGTACAGTGATCAACACGATGGCAGTAAAAGACAGCGTTGTTGTAAAACAGGTCGCTAATACTTCAGCCCAGGTTTATGCGAAACCGGAAGTGCCTGTTCTCTGCTATCACCGTATTTCAGAAGGTCCTAAAAGCGAATACAGGATAAGCCCGGCAACATTTTCCGCGCATATGAAGATGTTGTCGGATAGTGGTTACCACTCCATCTCGCCCGATCAATTATATGACTACCTGGTTTATAATAAGACTTTGCCTGGAAAACCGGTCATCATAGCCTTTGACGATTCGAGAGCCGAACATTTCGAAATTGCAGCCCCTGTAATGGAAAAGTATGGATTCAGAGGCGTTTTCTTTATCATGACCATCACCTACAACAAGAAGAATTACATGACAACCGTTCAGATTGCACAACTCGCAAAAGCCGGGCACACCATCGGACTGCACAGCTGGGATCATACGATGGTGATCAAATATAAAGAAGCGGCTGACTGGCCGAAACAGGTTACAGATCCTAAAAAAAAACTGGAAAGTATTGTTGGCAAGTCGGTTGAATACTGGGCTTACCCGAATGGCGTTTATGACCACAAGGGTGCGGAGGAACTCAGCAAATATTTTAAGCTTTCGTTTACCCTTTATTCAAAACGCGATTCAGTTGTACCTTTACAAACCGTTCGCAGAATGATTGTTCCGGAATGTACCTCTCAAGGACTGCTTAAATCGATGCACCGGACATTTGGAATGTAAAAAAATAATAAAAGAGCCAAGGGAACGTGAAACTTGAACAAGAACTAAAAGACTTTATTAACTTGCCATTTTTATTTTCGAGATTCATTTATGAGCTATAAACACGTTATTCCGTTTTTAACCCTTACCTACCTTTTTATCCTTACCGGATGCAATCCTAAAACAGAAAAAAAACCCGAAGAAAAACCGACTGTCCAAATACCAACCGTCCAAATACCTGAACCGAAAGTCATAGCGATTGATACCGTGGCATTTCAAAATAAACTCCATGCGCTGGCAAACGGCGATACGACCGGGTTATGGCCTAACCACCTTCGCTCTTATCCTTTGGCCGGGCATGTCCTGCCTTATAAAAGGATAGTTGCCTTCTACGGCAACCTCTATTCGAGAAAAATGGGAGTATTGGGTGAATATCCGCCGATGGAGATGTGGGAAAGATTGAATGTCGAAGTGAAGGCCTGGGAAAAAGCGGATCCTTCCACTCCTGTGCAACCTGCTATCCATTACATCGCCGCAGTGGCGCAAGGTATTCCAATGAAAGATGGGCAATATTGTAAACGGATGCCTGAGTTTATGATTGATTCGGCATTGACGATCGCCAAAATGGGAAATGCCATTGTCTTTTTAGACATTCAGGTTGCGCTGAGTAATGTAAGAAATGAAGTTCCCAGATTGGAAAAATACCTGAAAATGCCCAATGTAAATTTGGGGATTGATCCCGAATTTTCGATGCAGGATGGCAACATTCCGGGCCGTAAAATCGGGTCAATGGATGCAAGCGACGTTAATTTCTGCTCGGAATACCTGGCCAAACTGGTAAAGGAAAACAACCTGGGTCCTAAAATCCTAATCGTGCATCGCTTTACACAAGGGATGGTCAAAAACTACAAGAATATAAAATTGCACCCTGAAGTGCAGATCGTGATGAACATGGATGGCTGGGGTGAGCCGACACTGAAATACAGTACCTACAAACGCTACATATATGAGGAACCGGTACAATTTACAGGGTTCAAACTGTTTTACAAAAACGACTTAAGAAAAGCACCTCATCGCATGCTCACACCGCCGGAACTGATGAAACTGAAACCACAGCCTATCTATATCCAATATCAGTAAATAAATCAGAAGCTGCCATACAATGAAGCAAACGGGTTTGTAAAAAGTAACTGAAACAGCAATAATCTAAATATTCGATTGTAGCTGTTTTTTTGTGAATGCTACTAATTCGATTCAGTATTTTCAAGGCTATCGGATAACAAAGGTCGGAATTGTATATCAACTTCCTGAACTATTGGTGGACAACGGTTTATGCACTTGCCAGTGTTGCGATACTCACCCTTACGCCCGGAATTTTCAGCAGAGGTTCGCAACAAGCCTCCAGTGTCGCACCCGTAGTAACCACATCATCAACGAGTAATAAATGTTTTCCGGTCAATGATGCCTCATTTTTAACATTAAAAATCCCGCTTACATTTTCCCATCGCTCAAATCTTCCCTTCCTTGTTTGTGAAGAGGTATGAAATTCCCTCACCAGGTTACCCGAGATAACAGGCCGGTTCATCGATTCAGACAATCCTTTACAAATTTCGGCACTCTGGTTATATCCTCTTTTTTTCTCTTTTTTAGGATGGAGCGGCACCGGAATTATGGCATCAATATCCTGGTAGAATGAACTTTGAATAAGGTCATATCCAAACAGGATTCCCATTTTTATACCGACTTCGCAATTCCCCTTGTATTTCAGCTGATGTAACAGATGCTGCAGACGGCCCCCTTTGTCGAAACGGCAAAATGATGAAGCCAGCGTAATGTTCACTCTTCCGATAAATATCTGAAAAACTGGGTTTTCCGGAAAGAGATGATAATTTGTCCGTGGAAGGTCGGCCAGGCAATGAAGACAAAGGATATCTTCTCCGTTAACAAGCGAAGTATTGCACCCGGCACAAAGCCGGGGATAGAAAAGTGAAATAAGATCGTCGAATAGTGCCATTTACCCCGATTCTATTTACAGCTATGCAATTACAAATTTAATTAAAGGTTTCCACAAAAGGTTAAAATCAAAATTGATTATCAGAAATATCGTCTACCTTTAGTTGCAAAATCAAAGCACTATGGCTAAAGATAAAAAACACAAAAAAGCGCTCAGCTTTAATAAAGCGGGGCTGAAGAAGGCAATCCTTTCAGTCTATTACGAAAATAGCAATCAGTCATTTAATTACAAACAAATAGGTGCAGCTGTTGGTGCAAAAGATGTTGGCGAATTACAACTTGTAAATGTAGTTTTACAGGAGTTGCGAGACGCTGATACAGTTGTGGAAACAGAACGTGGAAAGTACCGCCTTAAATCTCAGGGAGGAACAGCCACCGGAATTGTGGAAATTAATTCAAAGGGAGTTGGCCAGGTGAGAAGCGAAGAGCTCGACGAACCGGTTTTTGTTTCGGCGTCGAATATGAATCACGCACTCGATGGCGATAAAGTAAGAATCCGATTGTATGCTCGCCGGAAAAGAAGTAACCCGGAAGCGGAGGTTATTGAAGTGATAGAACGGGCAAAAACTACATTCGTAGGAACGGTCGAGATATCTCAATTCAGCGCTTTTCTTGTCCCCAACCGGAAAACACCATTCGATCTTTTTATTCCCAGAGACAAACTGATGGGTGCAAAACATGGTCAGAAAGCGGTGGCACGAATTATGGACTGGCCAGAACGTGCCAGAAATCCCTTTGCAGAAATTATTGATGTACTGGGAGATGCTGGTAACAACAACACCGAAATGCATGCTATCCTTGCTGAATTCGGTCTCCCATACGGTTATCCCGAAGAGGTGAATCACGCTGCTGAGCGAATTTCAACAGTGATTACTGAAGAAGAAATCAGTAAAAGACGAGACTTCCGCGGTGTTCCGACTTTCACGATCGATCCGGCCGATGCCAAAGACTTCGACGATGCCCTTTCAATTCAAAAATTAGAAAATGGATTTTGGGAGGTAGGCGTTCATATTGCCGACGTCACCTATTATGTGAAACCCGAATCACTCCTTGAGGATGAGGCCTATAACAGGGCAACCTCGGTTTACCTTGTCGACCGGGTCGTTCCGATGTTACCCGAAAAACTGTCGAACGGGGTTTGTTCACTGCGGCCCAATGAAGACAAGCTGTGTTTTTCGGCTGTATTTCAAATTGATGATAACAGTACAGTTATGAGTGAATGGTTTGGCCGGACTATTATTCATTCCGATCGCCGGTTTGCCTACGAAGAAGCTCAGACAGTGATCGAAACAGGCGAAGGTGATCTAAAAGTGGAAATTCTCACGTTAGATCGTTTGGCTAAACAATTGAGGGCCATTCGTTTCGAAAACGGATCAATTGGTTTTGACCGTGTTGAGGTGAAATTTGAAATCGATAAAGATGGAAAACCACTCAGTGTGTTCTTCAAGGAAGCGAAAGACTCAAACAAATTAATAGAGGAATTTATGTTACTGGCCAACAAGCGGGTCGCCGAGTTCATTGGCAAACCCGGTGCGAAAAAGCGGGAACGTACCTTTGTTTACAGGATTCACGATAAGCCTGACCCAGATAAACTCGACTCGTTCAATCACTTTATCAAACGTTTTGGATATGGAATTCAGACTAATAATCCCAAGACAGTTACGGAATCGATGAATAAACTGATCGAAAACGTAGCCGGGAAAAAGGAGCAGAATGTAATCGAAACACTCGCCATCAGGACCATGGCAAAAGCCGAATACTCAACCCGAAACATTGGCCATTATGGTCTTGGTTTTGAATACTACACCCATTTTACATCACCCATCCGACGTTATCCGGATATGATGGTGCACCGTTTGTTGCAAAGATACCTTGATGACGGAAGATCGGTCCAGGCCGATCAGTACGAAGGGATGTGCAAACATTCGTCCGAAATGGAAAACAGGGCTGCCAGTGCAGAACGTGCATCCATCAAGTACAAGCAGGTTGAATTTATGGCCGACAAGATTGGTCAGCAGTTTAAGGGTGTGATATCCGGCGTAAAAGAATGGGGAATTTACGTGGAACTGGATGAGAATAAATGCGAAGGACTGGTCCCACTATTCGAACTTACAGATGATTTTTATGAGTTCGACGAAAAAAACTATTGCATCATCGGGCGACGTACCCACAAAAAGTACCAGCTGGGTGATGTTATTGAAATTGAAATTGCTAGGGCAAATCTCGATAAGAAACAACTTGATTTCCGCATTGTTGGAGAAGAGCTTCCGCCGCAAAAAGTAAAAACTCCGGCCAGAGGAAGAAAAAAGTACTAACAGCGGTAACAATATCAATTCAAAGTAGCTCCTTAAAATGATAAAAGCCTGACAGAATTAAATGTCAGGCTTTTACAGTATATCTGTATTTAAGTCGAAATTAAAGTTTGGTTGTTTCTGTTAATTTCTATTCTTTTGCGGTAAATTACCGGGATAATTTTCGAAGTCCCGAAAATCGGGGTAATTTCAATCTAAACGATGATGGATGTATCACCTTCTGAATTAACGTTGTTGAAATGGTTTTTGATTACAGGCGTTTTGGTAATCGGATATTTCATTTTTAACCGTACACGTACTTTTGCAAAAGGAGCCAATGGTAAAAAGTTGTCGTTTAATAAGAAAAGGGTGCCATATGCAGCCGAAATCAGTCTCGATAAAAACCAAAAGTTCAATCCTTCAACCATTGGGATGACGGTTACAAATACCGGGATGAATGACATAGATCTTAATTCACCTGTAATTATTTTTAAACGATGGTTTAGCAAACGAAAATTCAGGGTACTTAAAGTCGAACATGCTGAAATTTATCCTTTGCTTTTAGAACCTGGTAAAGCATATGAACTGGATATTTCGTTGGATCAATTTTATGAGACAGTACCTGAGTTGCAATTGGCATGCCGAATGAGCATTGAGATGAAGGATCGGAATGGTAAAAGATTTAAAAGCCAGACAATAAGGCTGAAATTGTTTTAATTTAAATGAGAGACTGGAAATTTAAGGATAGCGATTTTAGCAACTTCCCCGTATATGAGGGTAGTGATTTGGGAATTACCTGGACGCCAGAAAAAACCTCAGTAAAGATATGGGCGCCTACCGCAAAACGGATCTTTTTTCGTTTGTATAAATACGGTCAGGGTGGCGAGGCAATTAAAGAATTCCCGATGCTTCCCGATGACGAAGGTACCTGGATTTACGAAATCAAGGAGAATCTTGAAGGTCATTTTTACACCATCCAGGTTCGCGACGGCGAAGGCTGGCTAAAAGAAGGTCCCGATATTTATGCGAAAGCTACCGGTGTCAACGGCCATCGTGGAATGATCATCAATCCGAAAAAGAGCAATCCGCCAAAGTGGGAGTCAGATATCCGTCATACTGTTGCAAATCCTACGGATATGGTGATTTATGAAGTGCATATCCGCGACTTCTCCATGTCACCCACATCCGGTATTAAAAATAAGGGCAAGTACATCGGATTTACGGAAAGAGGAACGAAACTTCCTTCCGTAGAATCTACTGGTATTGATCATCTGAAGGAACTTGGAATTACGCATGTTCACCTGCTTCCGGTTGCCGATTTTTATACTGTCGACGAATTAAATCCAACAGCTCAGTATAACTGGGGCTACGATCCGTTGAATTACAATACGCCAGAAGGGTGGTACTCCACAGATCCAATCGATGGCGCAGTGCGGATCAGGGAACTGAAAATGGCTGTTATGTCAATGCATAACAATGGAATGGGCGTGATTCTGGATGTTGTTTACAATCATACCGGCCTGATTTTCGAATCCTATTTTAACCAGACTGTACCGGGATATTTTTACCGTTTTAATCAGGATGGCCGGTTTTCTGATGCCAGCGGATGCGGAACTGAATTGGCCACAGAGCGTGAAATGGTCAGGAAATACATCATTGAATCTGTCGCTTATTGGGCAGAAGAATACCACATCGATGGTTTTCGTTTCGATCTGATGGGATTGATGGATATTGAGACGATCAATCTAATCAGAAAAAGACTCGACGCGATTGATCCGAAGATATTCATGTATGGTGAAGGATGGAGTGCTGGTGAAAGCCCGCTTCCGGAAAAATTTCGCGCGCTAAAATCAAATACAAGTCAGCTTGACCGCGTTGCCACGTTTTGTGATGATATGCGCAATGGATTGAAAGGATCTCCGTTCGAAAAAAACAATGCGGGATTTATAAGTGGGATTACCTTGCGCGAAGAGCAGCTGAAATTTGCTATCATCGGGGCCGTTCAGCACGATCAGATTATTTACGACTATGTGGTTACTTCAAAACAGGCATGGGCAAATAGTCCTTCCCAATGTGTGAACTATATCTCATGTCACGATAATTATACCCTTTTCGATAAATTACAGTATTCGTGCCCGGAAGCTTCGCCTGAAACGATCGAGCGGATGGCCAGGCTTGGACTTGGTGTGGTTTTAACATCGCAGGGTGTACCTTTTCTTTTTGCCGGAGATGAAATGCTTCGCACCAAGGGCGGACACCCCGATTCTTACCGTTCACCGGACCTAATCAATCAAATTGACTGGAGTGCGAAGACACGTTATGCAGGATTGGTGAAATTTGTGAGAAGCTGCATTGAATTGCGGCACCAGCATCCGGCATTCAGAATCTCCGACGGAGATATGGTACGTTCGAAGCTGAGGTTCTTTGGGAAATACATCCCCGGAGTGATCGCTTACGAGCTTTGCGACCATACGAATGGCGATCGGTGGCGGCGGATTCTGGTACTTCTCAATGGAAACAGCTATTCTGTTGAATACGAAATCCCGATGGAGAACTGGCTGATTGTTGCCCAAAATGGCGAGGTAATGCCCAATGGTGCCGGATATACAAAGACCAGCCTGGTTCGCCTGCATCCTATTTCGATGATGATATTGGCTGCGGAAGATTAATTGGTACTAGGATTAAAATCATTAAAAAGTTGTCATTTGTCTTTGCCTTATTAAGGCAACCTCGCGTGAAATTAAATTGACCATGCCTTATTAAGGCAACCTTGCTTGAAAACTAAATTGTCCGATTGAATTTTGGGTTGGGGTCCATTCGCAATTTCTTAAAACGCCGCCATCAGTAAATTAATATCCGTCACAGGAATATTAAGCACTTCGCCGATATCCTGGTTCGTTAAAACGCCGTTGAAAACATAAATCCCTTCGCAAAACCCGCGGTTGGTTTTGACATATTGATTCACCCCACCCGATTGTCCGATTTCGAGTAACATA
>JANXZJ010000077.1 GCA_025355585.1 Mariniphaga sp.
AGTTTTTCAATATTTTCAAGGTGAAAGTCTTCTTCGGGACCAATAAACGAGATGGCTACTCCATCGGTGTTGGCACGGGCGGTCCGGCCAATCCGGTGTACGTAATCTTCGTACCTTGGGGGAAGATCAAAATTAATAACGTGCGATATGTCGCTTACATCAATCCCACGAGCTGAGACGTCGGTAGAAACCAGTACTCTTACACCGCCAGCCTTAAATGCATCGATGGCGTTGATCCGGGAGCTCTGTGCTTTGTTGGAATGAAGGATCCGCACTTCTCCCTCTGTTCTCCGGCTAACCACTTTAAAAACATCTTCCGCATTCTCTTTTGTTCTGCAGAAGATGAGCACCCTTTTAAACTCTTCCTCGTTGAGAAGCAAGTAACTTACAAAATTAAGCTTCGTCCGGAAATTGGGAACGCGGTAAAAATACTGTTTCACTTTATCAACTGTAGTGGCCGATGGAGCGACTTCAACACGCTCGGGAAAAGCGAGAAACTCGTTGCTCATCAATTCGATGCTTTCCGAAAAAGTTGCAGAAAAAAGGAGGTTTTGTCGCCTTGGAGGTATTACTTCGAACAGCTTGTTTAACTGAGGCATAAAGCCCATGTCGAGCATCCGGTCCGCTTCGTCAACAACAAGAGTTTTAATATTTTTCATGCCAAAAGCACCGGCACGGTAAAGTTCCCATAAACGACCGGGAGTGGCTACAAGAATATCAACGCCGGGTTCAAGAAGTGCCGCATGTTTGGTCCAGCCAATACCTCCATACACAGCGGCATGACGGATATCGGTAAATTGGGAGAGTTCGGCAATGTCTTCGCCTACCTGTATCGCCAGTTCACGGGTCGGAACCAGCACAATTGCCCTTGGATCTTTTCCCTCGGCTTTTACGAGTTTCATTAATAGCGGAATGACATAGGCGGCAGTTTTACCTGTTCCGGTCTGGGCAATCCCTAATACATCTTTGCCCGACTTAATAACGGGAATTGCCTTTTCCTGAATTGGGGTTGGTGTCGTAAATCCAATCTCGTCCAATGCTTTTAAAATCGATTTACCAATCCCAAATCCTTCAAATGTTGTCATTCTCAATCCTTTTAATATGCCGCAAAGTTAGCCTTTCTTTTTCAGAATCAATCGATGGCAGATAATAGATTGAATATGAGTAGTTTGAAGTATTTAAATGGCTTTAAATACTTTCCCGGGAAGCCCTTTTACGATTCCGGCAAATTCGAGATTAAGCAGCGTAGGGGATACTTTATTCATTGGCAGTGTTGTCTTAATGCAAATCAGGTCAATGGCCGTTTCTCCTTCGTTTCGCAGCAGGTCAACAATCAGTTTTTCGTCGGGATTAAAATCATAAAAAAGACATGGTTGAATGGCATCAGGCTGACTTTTTGCGGCACTCCAGTTCATACAGTTTTCCAGATCGGCTACTGTTTCCAATAAAACTGCGCGATTCGATTTAATTAGAAAATGGCAACCTTCGGAATATGGTTCGCCAACCTTCCCAGGGAATGCAAAAACATCACGATTATATGAATTGGCGATATCTGCAGTCACTAAGGCACCCCCTTTTTTTGCCGATTCCACAACGATTGTAGCATCCGATAAACCAGCTATAATTCGATTCCGGCGCAAAAAGTTGGTTCTTTCAATGGGCGAATTACTCAGAAAATCAGATACAAGACCACCCTGATTTTCGACCATCTCCTTCGCGATGGCGGTGTGAAGTGAAGGATAAACTGTTTCGAGACCATGACCCATTACAGCGACTGTGGGCAATCCTGTTCGCAAGGCCGATTTGTGCGATTGTATATCAATGCCATAAGCTAGTCCGCTTACAACTAATATTTTATAACCTCTGTCTGCCAATACTGAAATGAACTGATCGACTAATTTTCTCCCGTACTCGGTAGCGTGACGTGTGCCGACAATACTGATTACTTTGGTGCAATTCAAAAGCGGATCGCCTTTAACATACAGGATGATAGGGGCATCTGAACATCCCAGCAACCGCTGAGGATAATCCTCATCAAGGTAAAACAAGGCTTTTATATTGTTTTTTTGCAAAAATTCCACTTCGCGTCCGGCTCTTGACATCACCTCCGAATTGATGATATTTTTTGCCAGAATAGTTCCAACACCCGGAATTTGACGCAATGCATTCTCCTTCTCCCGGAATACCTGTTCTGCCGATCCCGTGTATGCGATCAGAGATTTGGCTGTAATACTTCCGATTCCGGGAATCAGTGATAAAGCAATTTTATGGATAAGGTTGTCTGTCATTGAGCATGATCAGTAAATGATTCGGAACACAAATTATTTTTTTCCGGTAATCCGGGGAGCAATAATTCTGTAAGTTGATGATCCCCAGGCACCAAATATTCCTAAGGCGCCACCAGTAAAGTTAGACGTTGGATTACCCGGAGCCTGAGAATTGACCCCTTGCTGAATTGACTCACTTATTCCTTTAAAGTATCTCCAGGTACACCTTTCAAGATTCAACAGTTCTACGATCACTGTATCACCAGGAGCAAAATTACGGTAATAAACAGGAGCGACAATTTTTTCACCATCCGAAAAGGCATCCGTCATCATAAAGTAATCATTTACAGCATAACGACGGTTGCGATATAGCCTGATGCGGTAATAATTCTCTATTGCGGCAGGATCACGGAATCCGACAAAAACGTTCAGACTATCACTTTCAAATAATGCCGGTTGAAAATAAACGGTGTCGATGGGGACCGGCCTGGGAAGTTCAACCGTTGCACAAAAAGTTTCATCAGAGGTGGTAACCTTAAGCGTATAATCACTTCCGGGTACCGGCTTTGCCTTCTGAGAAATATAATAGCCATTTCCTTTTCCGAGGAGTTTTTCTTTCACCAAAAGATATTCCAGTTGCACCGATGCATCGTTGACCGTTGAAAAATTACTTTGATTAAAGAATCCCTGGCTTTTTGTTATTTTCACAAGGAAAGGATTGTCTACGTTTGTGATAAAGCTCTCTATCACTACTTTCGGACTTTCATTTTTTAAATCAACCTCAATCACCTCTTCACACGACCATAATACCACGAGAAATGGAAGCATTGAAATGGATTTTCTGAAAATAGGGAAAATCCAATACCTGATCATTATGATGTTGCAGATATTCAATTATTTATAATTTAATGCATAACTGATTTTGAAATATGATGAATAGCCATATTCCATATTGCAAGTTTAGTAAAAAAAGGTGTTAGAATCAATATTATCTGAATGACCGGTAACCGCCCCGGTATCCAAAATTTCGAAGGCTGTTTTCTTCCCGATTGGTTTTATTTATTGAAAATGGATTGCGGATATTGGTGTGATTATTAACATTTCCGGAGAAGGATGCAGTACTGCTCCTGTTCCGGAATCTAAACCCGTTCAATGGAAGGCTGGAATTAGACACTTGCGACTCTCTGACAGAAATTATATTTTCCCTGAACAATGTTTCATCGAGTTCTTTCATAGCTTCATGCGCCTCATTGTTGTTAGGCATTTCAACAAAGCCGTAACATTTCGATCGGCCGGTATCATGATCAAAGATAACTTTAACGGTTGTGACTAATCCGTAATGCGAAAAAAGTTTTTGCAGATCTTTGGTACTGGTGGAGGAATTTAACCTCGCAACGAATAGGTTCATAATACGATAATATTTTGGTTTGAAATGTGGGTGTGCGTATTAAGATACGGACAACTAATGAAGATGTTTCCCCCAAAAGAACAACTTTGCTGAAGTATTTCTATGTCCTTTGTAAAGTTAAGTAATAAAACTGAGAAATAGTAGAGCAGGTTATTTATAAATTAGCTAACCGATCTAATAATAAACGTTTATATAAAGCTTTGCGGATTACGATTCATCAGTGTTTTTTAAGAAAAAAGTTGGAAAATTGTTAAGTTGTATTAGCCTCATTAATCCGCTCCCGACTAAGCAGTTTTCATTACCTTTGTTGGGATGATTGATCAGGGAACTATACAACAAATACTAGATAGTGCGGAGATAGCCGATGTGGTTGGAGATTTCGTTACCTTAAAGCGACGAGGGACGAGTATGATTGGTTTGTGTCCGTTTCACAACGAGAAAACACCTTCGTTTAATGTTTCGCAAGCCAAGGGAATTTATAAATGTTTCGGATGCGGAAAAGGTGGATCAGCTGTCAATTTCATCATGGAGCACGAGCACTTATCCTATGCAGATGCGCTGAGATGGCTTGCGAATAAATACAACATCCAAATCAGGGAAAAGGAAGAGAGCCCGGAGGATGTAATTGAACGGAATGATCGTGAAAGTCAGCTAATTGTATCGGAGTTTGCTCAAAAATTCTTTAGTAATCAACTTTGGGAAACCAATTCTGGCCGGTTAATCGGTCTGTCGTATCTGCGTCAACGAGGGATGAGAGATGATATTATCAATAAATTTGGTATTGGTTATTGTCCCGAGGGAAAAGATATTATGACCAATGCTGCACTCAAGGAAGGTTTTAAGATGGAATATCTTGAAAAGACCGGACTTACAATCAAGCGTGAAGAGTGGGTGCGCGACCGTTTTGCCGGACGAATGATGTTCCCGATACATGGAATTTCTGGCCGTGTGATAGGATTTGGCGGACGCACGCTGACGCAAGACAAAACTATTGCGAAATATCTAAATTCTCCTGAATCTGACATCTACCATAAAAGCCGGGTTCTATATGGAATCTTTCAGGCAAAAAGGAGCATTATCCAGGAGGATAAATGTTATCTTGTTGAGGGGTATACCGATGTAACATCGCTTCACCAATCTGGCATCGAGAATGTAGTGGCTTCATCGGGAACTTCGCTCACGATCGATCAGATCCGAATGATCAGGAGGTTTACAAATAATGTCACAATCATTTATGATGGTGACCAGGCAGGTATAAAAGCGTCGATGCGCGGAATTGACATGGTACTCGAGGAGGGAATCAACGTTAAAGTACTTCCGTTACCCGAAGGTGAAGACCCTGATTCATTTTCACGATCGATGAGCTCCTCGCAGTTAAAAGATTACATTCGTGAAAACGAAACTGACTTTATAAAATTCAAAACTAAATTATTGCTTGCAGGCGTTGAGAAAGATCCGATCAGCAGAGCAAAGTTAATTACCGATATTGTGGGGTCAATTTCAGTAATTCCCGATGAAATTGTTCGATCGGAATACCTTAAGGAATGTAGCCGTTTGCTTGATGTGCGCGAAACAGTGCTTTACAATGAAATCCGAAAGCTAAAGGTTAAATCTGAGGATGAAATGATTAAGCACCAGGAGCGTGAATTATTGAAGGAAACCAATATAAAAAGCCAGCCTTTATCAGTTCCGATACCGGAAATCAATCCCTGCGAAAATGAAGAGCGCGAGTTGCTGAAGTTGTTGATCAAATACGGATTGCATAAAATATTTGATGTGGAGAATCCGGAAACCGGCGAAGTTGAAATTGTTTATGTGGCGGATTATATTCTTTCGGAACTCGAAGCCGATCAGATGGAGTCTGTCAATCCGGTGATAAAAGCCGTTTTTGATGAATACCGGTTACACATCGACGACGAGAATTTCGATGCGATTAAGTTTTTTGTCAATCATGCTGATCAAAGCATCAGTCAGTTGGTATCGGATATAATGTCGGAGAAGAATAAGTTAAGCCAGTATTGGCGCAAGAAAGGGAGTTTTATTGAAGAAGAACATGACATTCTGCATCAATTAGTTCCTAAGGTATTGCAAGAATGTAAATTGCGATATATTTCCTTCCTTATTTCGCAGGCAGAACAGGGTATACGGAAGGCTTCCGAGAATAATGATTTTGAGGCTATCATGGAATTTCAAAAGCGTTACCAGAAACTGAAAACGGTAGAAGGTTTACTTTGCGGTCATCTTGGCCAGCGGACAATTACCTCGTAAAAATTACAGTAATTTAAATTAGATAGGTATTATAAAATAGCGTACGATGATACAAATTTTTGAACCAGTTACGAAAGGAATGGCTTCCCTGATTAAAGCATGGGAAAATAAGCTTTTGCAATTGCCATCGGCTGTTATCACAGAACGGCGAAACAGTCAGAACCGTACTATTAAACAGATACTTGGACATTTAATTGATTCTGCTTCCAATAATACGCATCGGATCGTTCATTTGCAGTACCAGGAAAGCCCGATGGAATTTCCGAACTATGCAACAAATGGGAACAATGACAGGTGGATTGCTATTCAGAATTACAAGGAGGAGAACTGGGAAGATCTCGTTCAGTTTTGGAAATCTAGCAACTTGCACCTGGTTCATGTGATCGAAAATATTAAACCAGGGAAGTTGGGAAACGAGTGGATTGCCTCATCAGAAAACAAAGTTTCGCTGGAGGAGATGGTTTTGTCGTACCTTGATCATTTCGAACTGCATTTAAACGAAATTGACGAACTTATAAATCAGGGATAATGATGGTATTTGTTACCGGGGGAACGGGAATGGTTGGAGCTCATTTACTTTATGAACTCGTCAGTAAAGGTGAGAAAGTCCGTGCACTCAAACGGCCGGGAAGTAGCATTCAACAAACAGAAAAAATATTTTCATTTTATAGTTCAGAACATCAGTCACTAAGGCAAAATATCGAGTGGGTTGATGGTGATATTCTCGAAAAGGATTCGCTTTGCGAGGTATTGGCGGGGGTTGATCGGATTTATCACGCAGCTGCAATGGTATCTTTCGACCCTCGGGATCGCGATGTAATGATTTATAATAATGTCATGGGAACGACAAACCTGGTTGATCTGGCTGTCTCTCTGCAAATTCCACGTTTTTGCCATGTTAGCTCAATTTCTGCGATTGGGTCACCGCCTGAAGGAATCGAAGCAAATGAAGAACATCCGTGGCGTAACAACCTCGATCATTCGGCTTATGCCGAGAGCAAATACCTTTCAGAGATGGAGGTATGGCGGGCAATGTTTCAAGGTTTAAATATGGTTATTGTGAATCCATCAGTCATTGTAGGTCCCGGTGACTGGAAAACTGGTAGCTCACGGTTGATCTCAACAGTCTGGAAAGGATTGAAATTTTATACAAGGGGAGGAACTGGTTTTGTAGATGTTCGGGATGTTGCCAGAGCCATGATAAACCTTATGCATGATGATGTTTGGGAAGGCGTTAAAAACCAGCGGTATATTCTTAATTCTGAAAATTTGACTTTCCGCGAATTCTTTAACCAGGCAGCTGGTTGTCTTCAGGTGAAACAGCCAAAATACTTTGCCGGAAATCTTCTGCTTAATTTAGCCTTCCGATTATCTTCAATTAAAAGTCACCTTACCAGAACCCAATCTGCAATTACCCGCGATACTGTCAGAAGTGCTAATAAATTAAGTTATTACGATGGATCAAAAATTTGCCGGACAATTGGATTCGAATATACGCCTGTTGAGGTTTCTATCCGCAACAATTCCCAATTATTTCTTAAAGATATTGGTCTAAAGTAGTTTTGGGCGCAACCTTTTGACCCCTGGATTCGTCAATCTTATTGTAATCTACAATCTCTTATTATGAAAAAATCGGCATTAGTGTTTATGGCACTATTGTTTTTGGTGAACCTATCTTTTGCAAGGAAAGGCAAAAAAGATGTTGTTTATCTAAAAAACGGTGGTGTTATCAATGGTCAGATCATCAGTTCGCTTCCTTCGGGACAGGTGAAAATAAAGACGAAGGACAACAGCCTTTGGGTTTTTGAAGCATCACAAATTGACAGCATCAGCAAGTCAACCAGCATGTTTAACCAAATTCGTACAGGTTATTTTAACCTTACCGAAGCCGGTATTTTAGCCGGGAACTCCAATAATAAATATGCCACTCCCTTTTCGATGATGAACATCAGCGGATGGCAATTCAAAAACCACTTTTCTATCGGAGCCGGGGCGGGAGTTGAGTTTTTCAGTGAAACATACCTTCCCGTTGTAGCTGATATCAGGTATTATCTTAAAAGTCAGGGGTTGAAACCATTCTTTGGAATTCAGGGCGGATATAGCTTTTCATTGGATAAACCGGACAAGCAATATGTCTATGGAGCGTATCCGTATGATTCAAATATTTGGCGCAATCCAACTGTTGACGCCTTGGAAATAAAGGCGAAGGGCGGTTTTCTGGTTAACCCTTTCGTGGGATTTAGCACCCCGCTTGGTGAAAATCTTGCGCTTACATTCAGTGCCGGTTACCGGATCATGCGTCAACGTTACAGCCGCGAGGATCACTACCTGATCGACATCGATTACAACCGTCTTTCACTCAAAATCGGTTTGATATTTCAATAAACTCAACCAAATTAAGCTATGAAACGTTTCAATACAATTTTTAAATTTCTGGCATTGATTTTTGTCATGTCAGGATGTGAAGATAAATATACCGAGCAATACCTTTCTCTCGAACCTGTTTATATGAGTTATAAAGATTTCAGGGAGGCTGTTAAGGTTGAAAGTACCCATTCGCTTCAGAAACCCGGGAAAATTTATTACAAGGATAATTACCTGTTTATAAATGAGATCATGAAGGGCATCCATGTCTATAACAATGCCAATCCCGTCTCTCCCCAATATGTCGGTTTTATAGCTATTCCGGGTAATGTGGATATGGTGATTAAAGGAAATATCATGTATGCTGACAGTTATATTGACCTTGTCGGAATCGATATTTCAAACCCGGCAGCTGCCAAAGAAGTGGCTCGTCTGAAAAGCGTTTTTCCTTATTCTGTTCCTCCTTACGAGTCATACTACCGTCTCGGGCCAATAGATGATACCCAAGGTGTTGTTGTTGACTGGACTGTAAAAAAGATTCGGAAAGAGATTGAACAGATCAGCAATCCGGTTTATCCTGTCTATTTTGGAAGTAAGTTTACCAATTTCTCTTTAAGTGCAGATGCCGCTACAAATGGAGCGCAACAAACCTCTCCTGCCGGGATAGGTGGTTCAATGGCACGATTCGGACTGATTGGCAATCATTTGCTGGCAGTAGACAATAGTTCTTACTATAATTTTGATTTGACAAACGCAACAAGTCCATCCCTTGAAACAAAGCTTGGAATGGGATGGGGAATTGAGACCATGTTTCTGTCGGGTAGTAATATGTTTCTTGGAACGAGTAATGGAATGTTGATTTACAATGTTGCTGATGTGACAAAGCCAACTTATGTTTCTAATTTTTGGCATGCCACAGGTTGTGATCCTGTTGTTGTTCAAAATAACCGCGCTTATGTAACCATCCGTGGTGGCGATGCATGCGGTAGCCTTATCAACCGCATGGATGTGCTGGATATTACAAACCTCAAAACACCTGTTTTGATGCGATCGTACAATATGACAGGTCCGTACGGACTTGGAATCGACGGGGATGTATTGTTCGTTTGTGATGGTACCGACGGTTTGAAAGTTTATAATGCAGCCGACCCGTACCTGATTTCGGAACATCTGATTGCGACATTTAAGGATATCAACGCCTATGATGTGATTCCGCTTGGCAATTCACTATTGATGATTGGCTCGGATGGTTTTTATCAGTATAATTATTCCAATTTGAACGATATCAAGCAGATCAGTTCGATTAAAGTTGTCAAATAATGAATGTTAACACCCTTCGAGCGGTCGTCAGACCCTCGAAGGGTTAAATTCAACCTGAACTTTATTCTAATGAAAAAATCAGCTTTTTTTATTTTGTGTTTTATTTTCGTTGCTTCGCTCTTCACCTATGCTCAGAAAAATGAAGAGAAACCCCGGAAAGGTCAGATCGGAATCACATTTTCATCTTTTGGAGATAATGATGTGGTTCGTTCTAAAGACCTATTGGGTAGTGCAAGTTATATCGGAGATAATTTTTTCACATTCGGGATCAATTATCTTTATAAACTGAACAACACCTTTGATATTGAAACTGGTATTGAATACTCAAATCATAAAATCATTATCAGACCCATGATGTTTCATAACATGGATTATTCACCAAATTATAGTGCAAATTTTTCGCTGATAAATATTCCAGTCACATTAAGGGTGAACTTCCTGAAATACTGTTTTTTAAACGGGGGAATTCTATTTGATATGGATGCAAGTACCTCAAGCCCGATAGACGGCCAGACCGGAATAGGCAGTATGTTAGGATTGGGAATTAAATATGACTTTAAATCCGGACTTTCGGTCTTTGTAAATCCTTATTATAAAATGCATTCATTGGTTCCGTTTTCTTCAACTGATAATCATCAAAGACTGATGGAGTCGGGATTCAGGTTTGGCCTGATGTATAAACTGAAATAAGTCAATTCAACTATTTCGGCTATCTTTGCGGGATAATGCGAAGAAAAGATAAAATAACAGGAGTCACCGCACGTATTGTGCTGATAACGATGTCGATCACATTGATGTTTTTAGGAACATCCTCGTGTGGCGAGCAGTCTGCAAAGAAAAAGATTAAACAAGGTTCAGAAATTCTGTCAAATCTGCTCGAAGACAACGATCAGGCAGACGAATCACAGGTTGTTAACGCACTGTTGGTTTCACCGAAAAATCCCCGGCCAGGTGAGGTATTCCGGGTTTTGGCAGTGGGTGGGAAAAGTATCCGAAAAGCAAAGATTGTTATCAATGGCCAGGCAGGTTCTGTTGAGTCACAAAAAACCAGGAATGGCGATGGTTTGCCGTTTTGGCGAATCGATGAGTATAAAGCTGTATCTGCTGGAAAATATAAAGCGACTTTAATATCAGGTAGTAAGACTGTTTCTGAGATTGAGTTTTGGGTAACAGATAAGTCACCTGTTCAAGCTTCCGGACCCGTCTGGAAAAATCAGCGAGGTTGGGATAGCAAAACAGAAGCGCTTTATTCTGCCTGGATAAATGCACTGTTTTATGACTCCGATGAACGCTCATCATGGACGGCATTGCATGAAGTGATGCAGCGAAAGGATCAGAATATCCTGTATAACTATCTTTCACTTGGTGAGGACGATGCGGCCGGCAAAAACAAGGTTCTCATGGATCCCGATTGTGCCGATAATCCTTTTTACCTTCGGGCCTACTTTTCCTGGAAGCTCGGTCTTCCATTCGGTTACCATCTGAGCGACCGCGGTGGCATTGGTTTCTCTCCCAGAACCGGACAATGGATCACCAATGAGTCTTCTGGCTCCAAAACTCAGCCGGTACTGTCGTTCAATTCCTTCCTGAGGAAAGTGGCGAATGGTGTCCATTCCGGTACTGCCCGAACAGCCCTTAAGGAGGAAAATTCTGATTATTATCCGGTTCCGCTTACAAAGGATGCATTGCGGCCGGGAACTGTTTTTGCCGATCCATATGGACACACACTGATACTTGTCCGCTGGGTGCCTCAATCGGGCGACAAACCTGGTGTGCTTCTGTCAGTCGATGCGCAACCTGATGGGACAGTTGGGATCAAGCGGTTCTGGAAGGGGAATTTTCTTTTTTCGACGACTGATGTAATCGGAGATCCTGGTTTTAAAGTCTTTCGCCCAATTATTACAAACGATGGTCAGCCGCGTCTGTTAAAAAACAAAGAGTTATCTGCGAAATCGGGATATACAGCCTTTTCCCTTCAGCAACAAGGTATGTCGGGTGAGACATTTTACCATACCATTGAGCAGCTTATCAATCCGGAGCCAATGGATCCGGAAATGGCACTTCTTGATCTGATCCAGGCGCTGTATGAGCAGTTGACTGTGAGGATTACATCGGTTTCAAATGGTGAAGCTTACATGAAATCACATCCTGGCGAGGTGATCTCAATGCCAGGAGGAACTTCCGGTGTGTTTCAGGCAGGTGGCCAGTGGGAAGACTTTTCGACTCCGAACCGTGATCTGAGACTACTGATCGCGATGGATGCCGTTCTTGATTTTCCCGATAAGGTCCTTCGCTCGCCTGATGACTATAAAATGTCTAAACTCATTTCAGCAGAGCATGTTAAAAAGAGTCTTGAGTCCTTTTTAGCGCAGAAATTGTCTGAACTATCCATCACATATATACGCACAAATGGTGCCGAACAAAAACTAACACTTGCCGAGATCCTCAAACGAAAGGACGCCTTTGAGATGGCCTATAATCCGAATGATTGTATCGAAATTCGCTGGGGCGCACCCGAAAATAGCGAAGAACGCTCAACTTGCCATCGGAAGGTACCTGCAGGACAATTGGAAAAAATGCGATCCGTTCGAAAGTGGTTTCAAAAGAGGTTACATCCGCCAACCTGATAACTCGTTGCCTTCATTTCAAAAAGCAACATCCTCAGTTTACAAATTCGTAAATGAGGATGTTGCAGTAGATCAACTCAATAATAAGGTAAATGCCTTATTTCTGTTAAGCTGTTAAGGAGCAAGGCAGAACGCGACACTTGCTGAAGCGTCATACTGGCTTTGCCGGCCCACTCCGTTTATAACCGTGGTTGCCACATACAGGTATTCTGCAAAAGCAGCAACTGTAGGACATTTACCAAGGAAAAATGAAACGGAGTTTACAAAATCAAATGTGAAGGAAGTTAATGGGAAAAGAGATCCGTTCACGTTGCTTCCGGCCAGACCGTAAGCACCTTTTATAACGCTGAATGAATAGTTTGCAAAACCTTGCGGATGTGATGCGGCCCAATGTAAGGTTACATTATGCGTAACGTCGACATACTTCAAATAGCCACAATTTGGATCTGCATGAAAACCATCAAGCAGCGGCATATCCATTGATGCTACACATTGCTGGTTATTTACATACAAAGCATTGCCCATACTACTGATCAATACGTGAGCTGAATTATAAAACTCAACGCTTAGCGCATGTAAGTTATTTGTAATACCGGATGTACTGTCTAGCAAACAACCTAAATCACTGTTGTAATAAACTTTTGAAGGATTATGCACCGGGTAAAAACCATTGGTATCGGTTTTTTGCAGTTCAATAATTTCATAATGCCCATTTACGGGATTCATTATAAGGTCATTCCAGGTATCCCGCCTTGCAATTCCATCAATCAGCACTTTGTAGTAGACAATTCCGGAGTCCCATGCATTGCGATGGTCGATGTTTACAGGCAATGTTCCGCCAAAAGGAGAGTCTTTTGGGAACTGGAAAGGATACAATGGTTGTGTTGTTGTATCTGCTTTTCCATTTGCGGGAATTAAGTTCCACGGTACATAGCCAATCCCTTTATAAAGCCAGTTGTTAACATTCTCTGTTAAGAAAAACTGGTCGATTTCAGAATCAC
>JANXZJ010000085.1 GCA_025355585.1 Mariniphaga sp.
TAAGTCACGCGATATGGCCAACCAGGTTCTCCTGCAGGGTGTCGACAAAACGAAAGATGACTTTAAAATGAAAGTAGGCACGCTGGCTACACTGGATATCATGAAGCAATTGGATGACAGTTACGAAAAAGTTGAATCAGATATATTTAAACCGTGGCATCAGGACATGGTCAATACAGGCAAAAAAGGATCATGGATATTACTCAGAACAATTTTGCCAGCAGGCAGCGAAGCTAAAGGGACACATATAACCGTTAGCATGTACAATGATGTTGCTCAATTGGCAGGATTTATGGAAGCTTCCGGTGGTGATATGAATTTATCGATGCAGCTTGCCGTTAAGGAGGGTATGAAAACCAGAGAATGGAAAGAATTGAAAATTGCAAAACTTGAAATGATGGTCAGGTAATTTCCATTTTAACCACATAGGACACATAGTCACATAGGAAAAAATCTATATTTCCTATGTGACTATGTGGTTTAATAATCCAAACACCCCGGAGCAAAAGATTTACTTCGTCAGGATAAATGTAACCGGCTGATAAACATTTAGCTTCGCCTCAAATGCATTCGCTTTAATTGGAATTACTTTCCCCAGCTTTTCGCCTCTGAGGTTGCATGGCTGGGCAAATTTATAAAGACTGGTTTTCGGAAGTGTAACCATGCAATTTGTGTTTTTGCCGTTTTGTTCCCACAGGCGGATGATGTCACCTTCGCCATCCCTATTCTTTCCAAATGATGTCACCAATATGCCTTTCTCTGATAAACGAATCCCCTGGTTTGATGCAGGAAGTATTCCTGATTTGCCCGTTGCAAGTGCAGCCATCAGCGGATTCCGAAACTCTTCGGAAGGAATAACTATTGATTGTGCATTCGAATATGTATCAATGCTCCAGATATAAAACCGGGTGCTCCACGAACCCTTAACCCATTCTGTAAAATTGGTACTCCACTGATTGTTGTACAGGTTAAAGAATACATTCGCTTTTAGGGGAACAAAGGTGGGCGAATACTTCCACAATCCCGGACGATCGAGGCTAACCGCAGGAACATCGGGTGACATGATTCCAAACCCCTGGTTATTTGCATCAAGTACTGCCATACCTGTGTTTAGAAAGCAATAATCCATATTAGAGCCTTTAATAAAATCGGATGCAGGATCAACAACTGCACCAGGTCGTCCGAGTTTAAACTGCGGATTTTCGATGTTAAAAGGGAAACTGATCCAGCCCCCTTCGGGCCATGCATCGGCAGGCTTTCCGTTGATACTCCAGATAATTTCTACGGAGGGTTTATTCTGGTACAAACTGAATGTGAGCGAATACCGATGTTTTAGATCTGCATCCGAATCGAAATGCATGACTGCTGAAACAGATACGGAATCTTTTAAGAATTCGACATGCACATTTTTCCCTGATGTTCGCCGGTACGGTTCATCCGAAAGGTTAATCCGTCCTAGTTCAGCATAAGCCCAATCCCATCCGCCTTTGATGTAATCTTTGGCATATTTGTCGGTATTCTCTTTGCTGAAACGTTCATAAACATATTGCCCAAACTGAAACTCCGAAGCTGTTTTAACAGCTTCACGTCCCGATTTTTTATCGACCATTGAACGGATGGTTCCGCTTTTCGGATCAATGGCAATCCTGAAAAATTCGTTTTCAATGGTGGCATTCTTTGTGTCGCAAACCAACGTCGATTTTTGTGGAACACTGGTTTCATCAACCGGAACAAATGTCGTATATCCCATTGAAGAAATTTGATTTGCAGCGAATTGAATGATGTTCCTGTTTCTGGAAAGAGGTACAATTTCACCGGTTTCCATATTTTTCAATGCTTTTTTCAGTGCCTGGGTTGTTTGAATCGTCACCAAACCACTTCGTTCCCATGGTAATGGATTGTATACAACGATGCGGTCACCCGATACATTAACTGCTCCTGCAAGTCCTTTCATTTGCCGGCTAACTGCAGGATAAAGAAACTTTTCCGCCAGTGAGATATGGTTCGATTTTTCTTTCCATGAATATTCAATGGGCTCGTAATAACCTTTCGCC
>JANXZJ010000106.1 GCA_025355585.1 Mariniphaga sp.
CAGGGAAACATGCTGTCGGATGCGATCCTTACGATGAGTTCAATGAATGTGATTGCCGGTGAATTGGATGCATAGGGACCAATCGCATACGTCCCTGCCCATCCAATGTGATGACTGTAGAGACGCACGGTGTGCGTCTAAGGTATGCAACGAATGAAAATGAAAGAATTAAAGACAAATGGAGGATAAGAATAACATAACAGCATTTAATACCGGGACGCTGGCGCTAGTAAACCGGATTATCAAACGATATCCGCAAGGCAGACAAAAATCGGCCTTGCTTCCTGTATTACATATTGCCCAATCGGAAAATAACGGCTGGCTTAGTTCCGAAATAATGGACTACGTCGCCACGTTGCTCGATATTCAACCTATCGAAGTTTACGAGGTTGCCTCGTTTTACTCAATGTTCAACTTACAACCTGTTGGAAATTGTGTAATCGAAGTTTGCCAAACCGGACCTTGCTGGCTGAAAGGTGCTGAGGAAATTATTGCTCATTATGAAGCACGGCTTGGAATTAAGGTAGGCGAAACGACTGCTGATGGCAGATTTACACTCAAGACAGTTGAGTGTCTTGCGGCTTGTGGAAATGCGCCGGTACTCCAGGTTGGAACAGAATATCACGAGCATCTTACCCTGCAAAAGGCAGGTCAGCTGCTTGATAAATGGCAGGCTGAAAATAAAATATCGCATACAAATCCTTACCTGTAACAATGGCAAAGCAGATATTACTAAATAATATTGAGGTTCCCGGACTGGCTGGTTTCGAGGTTTACAGGCGATTGGGAGGATATTCGGCTGTTGAAAAAGCCCTGAAAAACTTTACTCCCGATCAAGTCACCGAAGAAGTGAAGAAGTCAGGTTTGAAGGGACGAGGAGGAGCAGGTTTTCCTGCCGGGATGAAATGGGGGTTTATTGATAAGAAAAATGAGACAAGGTACTTTGTCTGTAATTACGACGAAAGCGAACCCGGGACCTTTAAAGACAGGTTCCTTGGACAGATGAATCCACACCTGCTCATAGAGGGTATGATACTTGGCTCGTATGCTTTGGGTGCCCGGTCATCGTACATTTACATCCGGGGCGAGTTGTTTTATGTGCTGAAAATTTTGGAGAAGGCCATTGATGAAGCCTATCTAAATGGTTTTCTGGGTGAAAACATCAAGGGAAGTGGTTATTCGCTCGACCTGTATGTCCATCCCGGTGCCGGCGCTTATATCTGTGGAGAAGAAACAGCATTGCTTGAATCGCTCGAAGGGAAACGAGGAAATCCACGTATCAAACCGCCATTCCCTGCAATTGTCGGGTTATACGGTTGTCCTACTGTTGTTAATAATGTTGAAACAATAGCCGCACTACCCTGGATCATGAACAATGGTGGCGAAGCTTACGCAGCTATCGGCATTGGAAACAGCAAAGGGACCAAACTCATTTCGGCATGTGGACATATAAACAAACCTGGTGTTTACGAAATTGAACTTGGATTGCCGGTTGAAGAATTTATTTACAGTGATGAATATTGTGGTGGCATCCGAAATGGCAATAAACTGAAAGCGGTGGTTGCCGGTGGTTCATCTGTTCCGATACTACCTGCTCACCTGATTCTTAAAACGGCAAAAGGTGAACCCCGTTTGATGAGTTATGAGTCACTGGCTGAAGGAGGTTTTGAAACGGGTACCATGCTTGGTTCCGGCGGATTTATTGTGATGGACGATACAACCTGCATCGTTAAAAACCTTTTGACCTTTTCGCGGTTTTATCATCATGAATCTTGCGGGCAATGCAGCCCCTGCCGTGAAGGAACCGGTTGGATAGAAAAGATATTGACCCGGATTGAAAATGGTCAGGGAACAATGAAAGATATTGATCTGTTGGTTAATATTGCAAGGCATGTTGAAGGAAATACAATTTGTCCGCTTGGCGATGCCGCGGCCTGGCCGGTTGCGAGTGCCATCCGTCATTTCCGCGAAGAATTTGAAGAACACGTAAAACTGCAAAGATGTCCCTTATCAAAGTAACCATCGATAATATTGAGGTTGAAGTAGAAGCCGGTACAACCATCCTGAATGCTGCCCGACAAATTGGTGGCAGCGTGGTTCCGCCTGCGATGTGTTATTATTCGAAACTGGAAGGCAGTGGCGGGTATTGTCGGACCTGCCTTGTAAAAGTAGCGCAAGGTTCAGCCAAAGACCCTCGTCCGATGCCCAAACTGGTACCTTCGTGCCGGACGACAGTTCAGGACGGGATGGTCGTGCAAAATATTACTTCACCCGAAGTGATGGAAAACCGTCGTGCGATTACTGAATTTTTGCTGATTAACCATCCGCTTGATTGCCCGGTTTGCGACCAGGCTGGAGAATGTCACCTTCAGGATCTTTCTTATGCACATGGTCTTGATGAAACGCAGACCGTTGAGGAACGCCGCACATTTGAACCGATTGACATTGGCGACAAAATCAAACTTAACATGAACCGGTGCATTCTTTGTTACCGTTGTGTGAAGGTAGCCGATCAGATTACCGATCACCGTGTGCATGGTGTACTGGGTCGTGGCGACCATTCCGAAATAAGCACCCATATTCTGAAAGCCATTGATAATGATTTCTCAGGTAATATGATCGACGTATGTCCGGTAGGTGCTTTAACTGATAAGACTTTCAGGTTTAAAAGCCGGGTTTGGTTTACAAAACCTTTTGATGCACATCGTGAATGTCCTACGTGCAGTGGCAAAACAGCCATCTGGATGAAAGGAGAGGAGATTCTTCGTGTTACCGGGAGAAAAGATAAATATGGTGAAGTGGAAGAATTTATCTGTAATGATTGCCGCTTTAACCACAAAGAAATAAAAGACTGGATTGTAGAAGGTCCCCGAACAATTGAGCGCCATTCGGTTATCTCACAAAACCATTACCAAAAATAACAATTTGATATGGATTGGACATTACTGATATATAAGACCTTATTTCTGTTTCTGATTTTACTCATTACCCTTTTGGTGGCAATGTATTCGACGTATGGCGAACGAAAAGTGGCTGCTTTTATGCAGGATAGGCGGGGACCAAACCGTGCGGGCCCTTTCGGATTGTTACAGCCACTGGCAGACGGTCTTAAGATGTTTATGAAAGAAGAGATCATTCCGCTCACTGCAAACAGGTACCTCTTTATACTTGGCCCTTCAATTGCCATGACCACGGCGTTGCTTACGGGCGTAGTAATACCATGGGGAGCGACGATCACAATTGGCGGACGTGAATTCCCGATGCAGATAGCCGATCTGAACATTGGTATCCTCTACGTTTTTGCAATGGTATCTATTGGTGTTTATGGCATTATGATCGGAGGTTGGGCGTCGAATAATAAATATGCGCTGTACGGGGCCATCCGGGCGGCTTCGCAGATGATCAGTTACGAGCTGGCGATGGGAATGTCGATTGTTGCGCTTGTTCTGACAACCGGGTCGCTGAGTTTACATGAAATTGTCGAGCAACAGCACGGCATGCATTGGAATATTTTCTATCAGCCTTTAGGCTTTCTGATATTCTTAATCTGTGCCTTTGCTGAAACGAATCGTGCTCCTTTCGATCTTCCCGAATGCGAAACGGAACTGATTGGCGGATATCATACCGAATACAGTTCGATGAAACTGGGCTTTTACCTTTTTGCTGAATACATTAACATGTTTATTTCATCAGCGGTCATCGCAACATTGTATTTTGGAGGATATAATATGCCCTTTATTGACGATATCGGGCTTTCGGCGAATATTGTTACAATCCTCGGCACCATATTCTTCTTCCTGAAGATATTCGGTTTTATCTTCCTTTTCATGTGGATCCGCTGGACTTTACCACGGTTTCGCTACGATCAGCTGATGAACCTTGGATGGAAAGGATTGATTCCGTTATCGATCTTTAACATCCTTGCTACCGGAATCTATTATTACTTCACAGAACTCAAATAACCCGAAATTGCCATGCAAGCTTTAACAAACAGATCAAAAGTGGTTTCGGATAAAAAGATGACATTCATTGAATGGATCTATATTCCTGCCATCCTGAAAGGGATGTCTATCACGCTAAGACATTTTTTCAAAAAGAAGGCAACAATCAGTTATCCTGAACAAAAACGCGAATTCAGCCAGGTCTATCGTGGCCAGCATGTATTAAAACGCGATGAAGAAGGGCGCGAACGATGTACTGCCTGCGGCTTGTGCGCGGTGGCATGTCCGGCCGAGGCCATAACAATGGTGGCTGCTGAACGCAAGCCGGGTGAGGAGCATTTGTACAGGGAGGAGAAGTATGCTTCAATCTATGAAATCAATATGCTGCGCTGTATCTTTTGCGGCGATTGCGAAGAGGCCTGCCCCAAAGAAGCGATCTTCCTTACCGACCGCATTGTTGCATCTGAATATAAACGCGCACCGTTTATATATGGGAAAGATATTTTAGTCGAGCCACTTGACCTTAATTTGCGGGTTGATGTTTCGGCAAGGCAAACTGAAAATGTGCTGAAGTTCAAGCAGAACAAGCGTTTCGCTCACAATAAATAGATATTGGCAAAAGGAAAATTTTAATCAAAAAATATGGTCTTCTTATTCTACATGCTTTCGGCAATAATGATTATCAGTGCATTGTTAATTGTATTCAACAGGAATCCTATTAATAATGTGATTTTTCTGATCGTTTGTTTTATAGCGATGGCCGGGCACTATATCTTATTAAATGCCCAGTTTCTTGCGGTCGTGCATATTATTGTTTACACGGGTGCTATCATGGTATTGTTCCTCTTTGTTATCATGTTGCTGAACCTGAACAAGGCGATCATTCCCCATAAATCACGTGCCACAAGAATTTTAGCAGTGATAACCGGGGGGATATTTTTTCTGGTTTTACTTGCTGCAACCCGTCAGACCATTGAAATACATCCGCGATACCCCTTTACCAGTGATATTGGGCTGGTGAAGGAAGTAGGACAAACCTTGTTCCATGAGTTCCTGTTGCCTTTTGAAATGTCGTCAGCATTGTTTATTGCGGCAATGGTTGGTGCAATTATGTTTGGAAAGAAAGATGTGTAGAGACGTATTGTAGAGACGCGATTAATCGCGTCTTTACAGATATTAATAATAAATTGTGAATTATGAAAGAAGTATCATCCGCCATTCAGCTTATCCCACTCGATAACTATATCATGTTAAGTGTGGCGCTTTTCAGTATTGGTCTGATGGGCGTATTGTTCCGGCGAAATATAATCGTGGTCCTGATGTGCCTTGAGCTGATGTTTAACTCTGTAAACCTTCTCATCACAGCTTTTTCGGCTTATCATTCTGATCCTTCCGGACAGGTGTTTGTCTTTTTTATCATGATTGTGGCTGCTGCGGAAGTTGCTGTCGGACTTTCAATTGTTGTAATGATGAAACGCAATGTTGAATCGGTAGATATTAACCTTTTGAACCGTTTGAGATGGTAGAACAAGTTCCTTATATCAATTTTGCCTGGCTGGTTCCTGCCTTGCCCTTGTTAGGTTTTCTGATAACAGGATTGGCATACAAACGTTTAAAACATAACCAGGCTGGTATAATCGCCAGTACAATGGTGGTATTGTCGTTCCTTGTTTCAGCAGCCTTGTTCTTTGTTCTTCAGTCTTCAGGAAAGGATTCGGCTACAGTAACCCTTTTTAACTGGATTGTGATCGGGAATATGAACATCCCTTTTGCGCTGCTGATCGATCATTTGTCGCTTACTATGATGTTGATCATCACAGGTGTCGGGGCGCTTATTCATATCTATTCCATTGGATATATGCACGGCGACGATCGGGTCAATTCGTTCTTCGCCCAGATGAATTTATTTACCTTCAGTATGTTGCTGTTGGTAATGGGGGCCAATTACCTCGTGCTTTTCATCGGATGGGAAGGCGTTGGTTTATGCTCGTATCTGCTGATTGGCTTCTGGTTTAAGAATCCGGCCTTTAATTACGCTGCCCGTAAGGCATTTGTGATGAACCGGATTGGCGACCTCGGTTTTATCCTGGGTATCATTCTTTTGTTCTTAACTTTTAAATCGGTCACCTTTTCCGAGGTTTTCTCACATGCTGCAAAGCTTCAGCCGGGTGCACCTGTTATCACCTTGATTACCTTATTTCTGCTGATTGGAGCTGTTGGTAAGAGCGCGCAAATACCATTGTTTACCTGGCTTCCTGATGCCATGGCGGGTCCGACTCCGGTTTCTGCCCTTATACACGCTGCAACGATGGTAACAGCAGGTATTTACATGATTGCCCGTTCGAGTATCCTTTATAACCTTGCTCCGATAACGCTTAATGTGATCATCGTTATTGGATTGGCCACTGCGCTGCTGGCCGCAATTATTGGTTTAAAGCAAAATGATATAAAGAAAGTCCTGGCATATTCTACTGTTTCTCAGTTGGGTTATATGTTTATTGCATTAGGACTTGGGGCTTATTCGACTGCCGTATTTCATGTTACCACGCATGCTTTCTTCAAAGCTTTGTTGTTTCTTGGTGCAGGCAGTGTGATTCATGCCATGGGTGGTGAACAGGATATCCGCAAGATGGGCGGGCTCAGAAAGAAAATGCCATACACTTACTTCACATTCCTTGCAGGTACACTCGCAATCAGCGGAATACCTCCATTTTCAGGTTTCTTTAGTAAGGACCTTATCCTGGCCAAAGCATATGAGCACAATATTTTAATCTACATTTTAGCGCTTGGCGGCGCATTGATAACCTGTTTTTATATGTTCCGGTTGTTGTACTTAGTCTTCTCTGGTGAACAGCGGCTTCCAGGTGTCCATCCGCACGAATCGCCAAGGGTTATGACGATTCCATTGGTGATTTTAAGCATATTAGCTGTTTTTGGAGGTTTTTTAAATATTCCTTCTCTTTTGGGTGGAGATTCGAAATTTACTACTTTCCTGCAGTGTGCCGTTATCTCGAAAGTGCCGGAAGAGATCAGCCGTTACACGGAAATTGCTTTGATCGTAATCTCCCTGATACTTTTAATCCGGGTCATCATATTTGTCTACTGGAGGTATGTGAAGAAAGCGCTTATACCTGCAGGAGAAACTGAGACGAAACCATTTTTCAGCCGTTTGGTTTACAACAAGTTTTACATTGACGAGATCTATATTGCGCTGTTTGAAAAACATTTCGGATACCTTTCTGATTTCTTCTTCCATAAAATTGAGAATACTGTTCTTGATCCGGTTGTTGACGAAATAGGCGCTGCTACTTCGAGGTTTGGAACCATGGTGCGCAGATTGCAACCTGGCAATATGAGCTTTTACCTCTTTGCGATGGTCGCCGGAATACTTTTATTCATTGTTTTCATCCTGATAATCTGATGCTATGATATTACTGATCATTCTATTAATACCTTTTATAACCGGACTGTTATTGTTGCTGGTCAGGAATGCTTCAACTGTAAAATTAACAGCGCTGGTGTCTGCTATTACTAATCTGCTGATCACATTGTCGCTGTTTTTTGCTGTTTCTGCCTCCAATTATTCAGTGAACTGGATTGGTTTCCTGGGTACAAAATTTGCGTTGGGTTACGATGGGATCAGCCTGATCATGCTTTTGCTGACCAATCTTCTTTTCCCTTTCATCATCTTGACAGGATTTAAACGTGATCAGCACCAGGCTTCTATACTTTATGCGCTGATACTTTTTACACAGTCGGCACTTATCGGCGTTTTTCTTGCGAAAAATGCTTTTCTGTTTTACGTTTTCTGGGAACTGGCGCTTATTCCGGTCTATTTCTTACTCCTTCTCTGGGGAGGCGAGGGTAGGAGAGCCATCACATTCAAATTTTTTATTTACACATTGACAGGTAGTTTGTTCCTGTTATTCGGTATTATCTATTTATATCAATTGACGCCCGGCGTGCATACAACTGATTTTTCAGCATTCTATCAACTGAAGATCCCGGTACAAACCCAGATCTGGTTATTCTGGATTCTTTTTGTTGCGTTTGCCATCAAGATGCCGTTGTTCCCGTTTCATACCTGGCAGCCTTCGACTTATACTATGGCCCCGACGCAGGGAGTTATGATTTTAGCTGGTGTAATGACGAAAATGGGCATTTATGGGGTACTTCGGTTCCTTTTCCCGGTTATTCCGCAAGGTGTTCTGTACTGGCAAAATACAGTAATCATTCTGAGTCTGATTGGTGTGATTTATGCCTCTGTGATTGCCTTCCGGCAGACAAACCTAAAAAAACTGATCGCTTTTTCGTCGATGGCACATATTTCGCTCATGGTGGCAGCCATGTTTGTGTTGAATTACTATGCTTTGCAGGGTTTGCTGATCCAGGCACTCAGCCATGGGATTACGATCGTTGCTCTTTTCTATCTGGTAAGCCTTCTCGAAGAACGGACAGGTACACTTGAACTGCCCCAGATGGGTGGAATCAAACTGAAGGCTCCGAATATGGCAATTCTTTTGCTCTTAGTTGTCCTGGGATCCATCGCACTTCCTTTGACTGCCGGTTTTGTGGGGGAATTTTTAATGATAACGGGCCTTTTCGAACAGTCTGTCTGGTTTGCTGTTTTCGGCGGCATGACGATGATTCTTGGCGCTATCTATATGTTGTATGCCTACCAGCGTGTGATGCTAGGAGATTTAAAGGCTGGTTTTGAAAAGATAACGGACGTTCGATTCCTCGATTACCTTATGCTGGTACCATTGATTATTCTTATCCTTGGCATCGGGATTTATCCGCAACCCCTGTTTA
>JANXZJ010000108.1 GCA_025355585.1 Mariniphaga sp.
AGCGAAAAAACAAGCGCAACTAAAATCCACCTGAATTTAAGCGCTACTTTTTCACCATGGTTGGCTTCGTCGTCGTAAAGATTCAATAAAGTCATTAACCTATAATAATTGGCATTACGTGTTCAAAAATACTAAAAGATTAAATTAATGCTGTTTATTGGAGAACAAATTAGTGGCATTGGCAATTTGCTCGGGTTTACCAAGAATATAGGCTATATCTCCTTTTAACAGGCGGCTGTTTGATGATGGGTGATCGATTAGTATATTCTCCCGTTTAATGGCAACCAACGTAATTCCGTATTTATTTCGCAGTCCCGATTCCGCGAGCGTTTTACCCGTCAGGATGGATTGTTCCCTGACTTTAAGCGCGACAATTTCGATGTTTGGAATCTCATTCAGAATGCTATACTTTTCTTCATCTTTCTTTTCGTAGAATATTCCGTAATGATCGTCCCTGATACGGGCAATGGTTGTATCAATCTCATTTTGAGGTAACAGAAAATTAGTAAGAACACGTTCGAAAAGATCGATGGCCGTTTCAAATTCTTCGGGAATTACCTGATTTGCTCCCAATCTGTATAACTCTTCAATATCTTCAACATGCTTTGTTCTTACCATGATGGTCGCATGTTTGTTCATATTCCGAATCTTGTCGATGATGGCCATGGACGTGATTAAATCGCCGACTGAGATTACGACAATCTTTGCCGTGTCGACATGTGCTTTGAGTAGAATCGGCTCATTTACTGAATCTCCATAAATAATTGATTCCCCTTTCTCCTGCCGTTTTCTGACAATCGCGGGGTCGAAAACAATAGAAATATAAGGGATATTGTTGTATTTAGCCATTACCGACAGATTGATTGATCGTGAATCTTTGCCTATCAGAACAAGGTGGTTGTTTAGACTGGGGATTTCGATCTGTTTCAACGGGAACAGGCCGTTGATCAGAAAACCGGGAAGTGGCAGTTTTAAAAGTAAGTTTGCCAATGGATTTCCTATCTGAATTAACAGCGGTGATACAGACATTGTTATAATGGCTACTGCAAGAAACAACTGGTAGTAATAATTGGTCAGAATCTGGTAACTGACCCCCAGTTTCGCAAGGATAAACGAGAATTCACCAACCTGACTCAGCGCGATTCCCACGAGGATTGTTCCCCGAAAAGTGTGTCCCATCAGAAATGCAGTAAACCCACCAACGATGAGCTTGATCCCGATAACGAGCAGAACGGTCACAACAACAAGCCCGATATTCTGGTACACGAAACCAAGATCGAGCAACATACCAATCGATACAAAGAAAAAACTTGTAAACGTATCGCGAAAAGGGATCAGGTTCCCGAAGGCATTGTCGCTGTATTCTGATTCTGAAATCATTAATCCCGCAAGGAAAGCTCCGAATGCAAGGGTAATACCAAGCTCCGAAGTGAGCAATGCAACCGACAGACAGATTAGTAATATGCTCATCAGGAACAATTCCTGGTTTTTGGTCATCGCGATCCAGTGCAATATTTTTGGCATAAACCATTTGTTCCCGGCATAAACGAAACCAACTATAAATACTGTTTTAACGGCAAGGCCGAGAAGATCGGAACCGATATTTGCTGTTTCTCCATTGAGAAACGGGGTAAACAACAAAAGCGGGACCAATACAATATCCTGGAAGATAAGGATTCCAACAACAGTTCGTCCGTAGTTAGAGGTCACTTCAGAACGATCCTGTAAGATCTTTAAAACGACGGCAGTACTACTAAGGGCAGTAAGAAAACCGATAAAAAGTGCCCCTTTCCATTCCATATTATAAGTCCTGGCAAGAACCATTGTGACCAGTGCTGTGAGCGAAAGCTGAATAAATCCGCCAAGAAAAACGATTCTCCTGATTTTAAGAAGATGTTTAAGGCTAAACTCCATTCCAATGGTGAACATCAGGATAACAACTCCCAATTCGGCCATCAGCTCTATCTCTTTCGGGGAATGAATAATGCCAAGCAGAAAAGGCCCTGCAACAATCCCGGTGAGCAGATAACCGACAAGTGTAGGAATCCTGATCTTTGTGAAAATGAAATTTACAAAAGTCGACAGGGCAAAAATAATTACCACATCTTTTAAAATATCGGATGTCATATAAAGACTAAAGAATTAATAATATGATATTTGTATTCGCAGGTTTGAAAAACGCGGACTTATTTTTCTGCTGTCCGGCTGATCACTACGCCATTCGCAGTAAATGAGATTCCTTGTTGTCCTGTTGTTCCGATCATCACGGATTGGATCAGCATCTGACCAGCGTATTTTCCTGCTCCCCACTGAAGGATGAAGCTGGCACCGGCGCCTCCCTTGTCTTCGGCATCCTCGATCACATATTCAATCGATTCGAGTGGTTTCAACAGGATGGTCTTTGAGGTAAAACTGCGCAATTGTTTTCCGTAAGAGTCGTTATAGACCGCGTTTAAAACGTATGCGCTGTCTTTCATCGAGATGTTTCTGACACTTATTGTTGTGGTTAGCAGGAATCTTTTTGTGCCATCGAGGTGATAAATATCCGAGTAAACAGGTACATAGACGATTTCCTTGTATTTCAGGGCCGCGGTATCCAAATTCACGTAAGTATAGTTATGACTTGGATAATTGATCTTTATATTCGTATCAGTCACTTTATTTTGGCATGAAATAAAGAGCATCATCAGTAAAATATTGGATAAAATAGTGATCTTCATGGCCAATTGTTTTAGATAATTCTCTGCAATTTATAAAAAATCATGGAAAAACTTTCTGGTAGCTGATGAAAAAAACTGGTGTCTTATTTGGATAACAGACTTTCAGAGAAAAAAAATCCCGGAAATCTGTAAATCGATCTCCGGGATATATCTTAATTTCAATCAGATAACTATGAAGATAAAATCCGGATTGAATCGAGTAATTTAGGATTCAGCACTTTGTCGTATTTGATTGCTTTATTGAACGGAACCAGTGCAATTTCGTCGTTTTCGATCCCGACCATTACGCTCTGCTGATCGTCGAGTAAAGTTTCAACTGCAGCCACGCCCAACCGGCTCGCAAGAATGCGGTCAGAGGCTGTCGGAGATCCGCCGCGCTGAATATGACCAAGTACCGTAACTCTGACATCGTATTGCGGGTAATCATTCTCAACCTGTTTAGCGATAGCAAATGCGCCTCCTGCCTTTTCACCTTCGGCAACAAGGACAATTGAAGAGTTTTTGCTTTTCCGATAGCCCGATTTGATGAAGTTTTCAAGCGTCATCAGGTCTGTATCGGTTTCGGGAATCAGTACGGCTTCGGCTCCGGAGGCAATCCCTCCATTCAGTGCAAGAAATCCGGCATCCCTTCCCATCACTTCAATAAAGAAAAGTCGTTCGTGTGCAGTTGCCGTATCACGGATTTTATCTACCGCTTCGATAATGGTATTCAGTGCAGTATCGTATCCAACAGTGAAATCGGTTCCAAATAAATCGTTGTCGATGGTTCCGGGAATACCCACGATTGGGATACCAAATTCCTGGGCGAAAATTCTTGCGCCGGTAAAAGTACCATCACCACCAATCACCACCAAAGCATCAATTCCTGCTTCCCGGAGGTTCAGGAAAGCTTTTTCGCGCCCTTCTTTTGTGAGAAATTCCTTGCTCCGTGCTGTTTTAAGAATTGTTCCGCCCAGCTGGATAATATTACTTACATCGCCTGAAGCTAGCGTTTTGAAATTTTTCTCAATTAACCCTTTGTAACCATGAAAGATGCCAACAACTTCACGGCCATAAAAAATGGAGGTTCGGGTTACGGCACGCACTGCAGCATTCATTCCAGGCGCATCGCCCCCCGAAGTTAAGACACCAATCCGCTTGATAGGATTGTCGATATAATCTTCCGGCATTGAGATCCTAATTTCCTTAGCCATAATATTTTATTTTAATAGTTGCAAAATTAGTGTGAAAAGAGTAGGGAACGGAAATTTGCCGTTAAATTTACTTAAACTTTTTGAACGCCAATTGGCGCAAAGCCTCAGCAACCTCTTCGAGGAGGTTTTTTGGGGTGGAGGTGGCACCGCAGATTCCGACGGAATCGACATCTGTAATCCATTGTTCATCAATTTCTTCAATTGAAGAAATGAATTTACTGTTCGGATTGACCGATTGGCAGATGTGATATAGCATTTTCCCGTTCGAGCTCTTCTGTCCGCTCACAAAAATAATCAGTCCGAACCGTGCCGAGAACTTCCGGATAGCCGGAATCCGGTTGGCAACCTGCCGGCACACCGTATCGTGTATTTTCAACGGAACATTCACTGCCCTGCGTTTTAACTCATCAGCCAGCACGTGAAACCCATCCAGATCTTTGGTTGTCTGCGAATAGAGTTCGATGGGACGCGTAAAATTGATTTTGTCTATTTCGTCAACGTTTTCAATAACAATTGCTTTCCCATTTATTTGACCGACAAGACCGTTTACTTCGGCATGATTTTTCTTACCGTAAATCACAACCTGCGTATTTTCACTTTTATCCGATTCACTCCCTTTACGGATTCGTTGTTGTAATTTCAGCACGACCGGGCAGGTAGCATCAATGAGATGGATATTGTTTTGACGGGCATATTCGTAGGTAGAGGGCGGTTCTCCGTGAGCACGCAACAAAACGGTGGTATCTTTCATGGTGAAAAAAAGCTCATGGTCTATTGTGATTAACCCCTTTCTTGTAAGCCGTTCGACTTCCGCATCGTTATGAACAATATCACCAAGACAATAAAGCACATCCTGCTGCTGAAGTGTCTCTTCCGCTTTTCGGATAGCTTCAACGACACCAAAACAAAATCCCGAATTTTTATCTATTTCTATGATCATTCTACTTTATTTCAGATTTCGGCAACCTGGTCGAGTACCCAGTCAAGTTGTTCTTCACGAGTCATGTAGCTATTATCCAGAACAATTGCATTTTCGGCCTTTCGGAGCGGACTCTCCTGTCGGGTTTCGTCGTACCGGTCGCGCTCGATAATATTGTCCCTGATCTCTTCGTAACTCACCTTTTCGCCTTTGGCAGTAAGCTCATCGAACCTGCGTTTGGCCCTCACATCGGGCTGGGCAGTCATGAAAATTTTCAATTCAGCGTCAGGAAACACTACCGTACCAATATCGCGCCCGTCCATTACAATCCCTTTCGATTTTCCCATCTCCTGCTGAAGTGCCACTAAAAGATTACGTACTTCAGCTACCGCTGCCACGGGACTAACATTCTGAGATACTGTAAGCAACCTGATTTCCTGTTCGACATTCTCACCATTTAGCCAGATGTCGTTATGATTGGTTTCGCTATTGAACCTGAACGACACTTTGATCTTACCGAGACTGGCCCTGAGTTCGGGAATATTCACTATTCCGTTATTAATCAGGTTGTGACGCAAACAATACAGGGTAACTGCCCGATACATAGCGCCCGAATCGATAAAGATGTAATTCAGTTTCCGGGCGATCTCTTTCGCAACGGTGCTTTTCCCGCAAGATGAGTGGCCATCGATGGCAATGATGATTTTATTGAGGTTATCCGACATTTTCCATTTTAATTATCGAAGCAAAGATAATGTTTAAGCAGATAAACGAGGGAGCAGAGAAAAGGTTTAGCGAATAAATTGCGAGAGGTTGGCAGCGAGAGAGAAGTAATGGACAGTTGCAGCGAGATGATAACTTGCAATCCCATAATTAATACTAAATTTTGCGATTCGGACGCCAACACCTGCGGAGAAACCTATGAGTCCGGGACGATCACTGACCGACAATTCTTTCTGCCGTTGGTAATTGTATCCAAACCGAAGCGTAACATGTTGTTCGGGTAGAATTTCAACTCCTAAAATAAAGTGACGCATTAGCAATGATGTGAACCCTTCGGATTTCTCAGTTATCTGCGTCACATCGACAGGGCGATTTTGATAAGATAAATTCCATTTATTCAGGTGATTACCAGTTATAAATAAACGGAGGGGCGCATGGGCCAGCTTTTTGGAAAATCCAAGTTGAAGATCCCAGGGAAGATTTTCACGATCTCCGTTTTGGTAATAGGTGGTGATCTGACTTCCGATATTTTTTACAACAAAGGAGGTTGCCGAACTTCCATCCTTCGATGAATAGGTAATTCCCAGATCGGCGGCAAGACCAAAGGAATTGTAAGTTTCGAAGGAGGAAAGGATAGGTTTCAGATTTATTCCGCCTCTCAACTGAGATGTGAAAGTTCTGGAATAGAATAAATTAAGGGCATATTCTGCTGCGCCGAACGACCCGGTTAATTGACCGGTTTCGTTGGCTCCGTCGAATGTTCCATAGTTAACGTAGTGAATTCCAACTGCGAAAGCATTTGGACCTCGTAGGTTTGGCGCAAATGATGCGTAGCCTACACCAATTCCTGCAATATAACTCACATAATTGATTGATAGTTGATTCCTCATCGAATCGGAGAGAAGCGATGGATTGTAAAAAGTCAGATCAAGGTCGTTGTCGGTAAATGCAATTTGGGTTCCGCCTAATGCAGCCACTCTTGCTGAATTGGTGAGATCGAGAAACCTGTAAGTACCATCTCCCCCGATCTGGCTGAATAACAGGCAAAACGGATATCCGATCAAAAAGAACGTGAGAAACAGCGTTTTCATTCAATTTAATTATGAGCGCCTTGTCCGGGCCCTCTTTGCCCCGTTTTTGTGTTCTTTTCCGTTGAAAAGGACTTTTGGGACAACCTCATCTTTTTTACCGAAATCTTCCTTTTTCAATCGTTCAACTACTTCATATACAATAGGGCAAAGCTCACGATTTGCCATGGTAAGGTCCAAAAGCTGGTAAAACCTGCGACGATCGGTGTGTGGATATTCGCTGCACGCTTTAGGCCGGTAATCGTAAATCATACAATAATTGTCAGGCATCAGAAACGGGCACGGCGTTTCGTTGAAAACATACCATTGATCATCATCGACATGGAGATAACGGGCGATAAAATCGACCTCCTTCATTTTCTGCTTGTGCGCAATTCGTTCAATATCCTTATCTGTAATTCGAGGACTAATTGTTTTACAGCAATTTCCGCAAGTTAAGCAGTCAAATTTATTCGACACTTTGTCATGAATCTCGTGTACAACATCATCGAGTTGTTTTGGCTTTTTCCTCTTTAATTGATTGAAAAAGGTAGTCGTCTCTTGCTGGTTTTGCCGGGCGAGCGCTTTAACGTTGTTTTTATCTGCCACCATTTTGTTGAATTGAAACTAGTCTTGCAATAAATTTTTTCATTCTGATCTGTGCAATAAAAAGACCGGCAATTACCACCGCAATTCCGACCATTTTTCTAAAAGTGAGTGGTTCACCGAGTATGTACCATGCGAAAATTGCTGTCAAGACCGGAATGATGTTGATGAAAATATTGGCACCATTGATCCCTAGCTTTTTAACACTGTAGGCATACAGGATAAAGGCGATGCACGAAGCGAACACCGCAAGTTTAACGATGGCAATAAATGCAGGAAGGTTAAATGTTGTGGTTAGTAATGTTTTGCTTTCGAAAATCAACCAGAATGGGAGAAAGAAAAAGATCCCGATAAAATTCTGGTAGGTGATTATCGTTGTGGTATTGTAATTATTCGACAGGTTTTTAAGAACTACGGTATAGCCAATTGCCGAGAAAACAGCAAGAAATTCAAGCGCGATTCCAAGCGGGGAAGTGATAAAGTTGATCGAATCGTCAAATACAACAATTCCAACCCCTATAAATGAAAGGAGAATCCCAATCAGGTTACGAAGCGAGAGCTTTTCACCGTGGTAACGCGATGCTGCCAATGGCGAAAATAGCGGAATAGTGGCAATGATGATGGCGCCCATTGTACTTGAAACATACTTTAAACCAAAGCTTTCACCCATAAAATAGAGGAAAGGTTCAAAAAATGCGAGTAGTAGAAAAGTTCGGTAATCCTTTTTTTCAATCTTGACTAATTTCCCGATGATCAGACCGTAGGTCAGCATCAGAACCGAAGCAATTATTAATCTGAAAAAAACAGTCGTCAATGGACCATAGGCCACGTAAACTTCTTTCACCCAAACAAATGAAAATGCCCAGAAAACCATGGCGAAAACAACTGCCAGATAAACAATCCCTTTTTTTTGCCCCATTTTAATTTTTGAACTGCAAAAGTAGGATAAATTACCCAGAGAACCATCGGATTCTATGATTCGATCATTGCCAGTTGTTTGCTGCCAATAGTCGAATCGTGGAGTCTTTCAGCCAGACAAAATCCCAGGATGAACACAGACCTGCCGTTTCGAACTATTTATTCAGAACCTTATTAAAAAACATCGTCATATCATTCCATGAATCCATATCGGCCTTTTCGTTGTATTCAATTGGCATATTAAACTGTTTTCCAATTTTTGTCGCATCGGGATTGGTGAATGCGTGTGTCGCATTAGGATATACTATAAATTTATATCCAGCTCCGATCGAATCCAGCTGATGCTTAAATGTATTTATATCATTTTCGGAAACGAATTTGTCAATTCCACCATGACAGACAAGGATTTTTGCCTTTAATAATTCTTTTTTAGCCGGTACACCGGCAAGTCCTCCATGGAAACTAACAACACCCTTTAAATCAGCACCTAACTTTGCAGAATTTAGGACGACAGAACCGCCAAAACAATATCCAATCGCCAAAATATTTTGGCTATCGGTCTGTTTGTATTCTTTAAGTTTGGCAAGTGCTGCTTCAAGGCGGGTTTTTGAGAGCTGCGGATCTTTATAAAACGGAGTTGCCAATTCCTGTGCTTCAGCAGGATTGGCAGCAATCTTACCTTCACCATACATATCAACTGCCATCGCGATATATCCAAGTGCTGCAAGCTTTCGTGCTCTCATTACTGGATAATCGGTTAGTCCCCACCATTCGTGGACAACCAAAATAGCCGGACGTTTTCCAACCTGGTTTTCATCATACACGATTACTCCTTTAAATGCTTTATCACCAATTGAATAAGTCACTTTGTCTTCTTTTATTTTTGGAGAAGGTGCCATTTTCCCGAAACTTGAACTTATTGTGACCATTGTCAGAAAAATTATAGAAAGAATTAAACTCTTAGTTCTCATGGTTGCTGATTTTAAATGTATAAATATTCAACTATTTGCATAACAACAAGGCGGAAAAAATAGTTTAATGATATTTTAAACAAATTGCTATTTCGAATGTTATGTAATTGGTTTATAATTGTTTGATATGAAAAAGCATGTTGCATTTTTTCATATTAGCCGTTAGTGGCCTGTTTCTTAAAACAAAAGAAGATGACAGACAGAAGGATGTTTCTAAAATCGCTTGCAGGTGTAACTGCCGTTTTAACATTGGGAGGCGCAACCCCCGCGTTTAAGAGCGAAAGTGACCGTCTGGGTGAGGTGCTTCCAAAGCGGAAACTTGGCCGGACGAATGAATATGTAACAATGCTCGGAACCGGAGGTTATCATGTTGGCTGGACCACTGAACGTGATGCGCAGGAGGTAATTGAAGCGGCTCTTGAAGGTGGTGTCCGGTTTTTCGATACTGCTGAAAGCTATGCCGATGGAACCAGTGAAATACGGTATGGCAAATACCTGACGCCAAAATATCGCGACCTGATTTTTTTGACGAGTAAATCGACAGGCAAGGACGCTAAAACAGTGAAGGAACATTTGGAGGGAACATTACGAAGGCTCAATACCGATCATCTTGATTTATATCAGGTTCATGCTATTTCAACACCTGAAGATGTCGACAGTCGGATTCAGTTAGGTGTTCTTGAAGTTTTGTTAAAAGCCAAAGAGGAAGGAAAAATAAGGCATCTGGGATTTACAGGCCACCAGAATCCGTTTGCACATGCACGAATGCTCGAAAGAACCAAGGAAAGCGACATTTTCGATACTGTTTTGATGCCCGTAAATGTGCTGGACCAGACATATTTCAGTTTTAATCAAAATATTATGCCCAAAGCCCTGGAAAGAAATATGGGAATTTGTGCTATTAAATCGCTGGCAGACGGTCGGTTCTTCGCGAAGAAAGAACAAGCCGGTTGGACATCAGACGATCCACTGATTCCAAACTATCTGAGTATTAGAGAAGCAATGCATTTTGTATGGTCACTGCCGGTTTCTGTTTTAATTTCGGGGAATGAAAATGCAACCTTCATGCGTGAAAAAATTGCCCTCGCCCGCTCGTTTACCAAACTTACAGAAGAACAAAAGATTGCCTTGATTGATAAAGTAAAAGATATAGCGCTAACTGGCAAAGTTGAATATTTTAAAAAGAAGGAGAACTGAAAGGATCGAATGAAACCGGGTCTTTCTGCGATTTTCAGGCAAGGTTAGGTTTTTTATTGCGATTGGTACTCTGTGTTATTCAATAATCGCCTAATATTTGGAATGTGCTTAACAATGATTAAACCGGAACAAATCAGCAAATAATAAAAAAGAGATGAAATTCCATGAATTACTAAGTCGGAGATTGTCAATGATATAGCTAAGCAAATTGATCCAAGTGAAACAAATTTGTATTTCCACGTAACAATGAAATAAATCAAAACTGATAAGAGCACAGAAAAAGGAGCCAAAAGCAGAGATGCACCTAAAGTGGTGTTAACCCCTTTACCACCTTTCAATTTTAAAAAGAGCGAAAAATCATGCCCAAGAATTGTTGCCAGGGCGACCAGGTAGATATCGTATTCTTCAAGATGATGGAAATTTTCAATATTGAGATAATAGACCAATGCTACCGGCAGAAGACCTTTCGACATATCGCAAGCCTGCGTTAAAACCGCGATTTTTTTGCCTGCAATCCGTCCCACATTCGTTGAACCTATATTCCCGCTTCCAAAGTCAAGGATACTTTTCCCGGTAAATTTTCGGGTGAAAATATATCCGAAGGGAATTGATCCAATGATATATGCGGCCAAAATCAACAATATTTCAGGCCATAAGCTCATTTTAATTCTTTCAGAATACGGATGGCTTCTTCAATATGCTTTTCGGCTTGTATCTGGGAATTAAATATAAATACCACCTTGCCGGCCTTGCCGATAACATAAGTCACGCGTCCGGGAAGCAGGCCAAACAGGTTTGTAGGGACATCGAATAATTTTCGCACATTGTTCCCTTCATCGCTTAGTAATGTGTAATTTAACCTGTATTTATTGGCAAAGTCTAAATGGCTTTTAACCGACTGGGCACTTATGCCGATGATTGTCGCATTGTATTCGCTGAAAACTTCAAACTGATCGCGGAACGAGCAAGCCTCTTTTGTGCATCCGGGACTATCGTCTTTGGGATAAAAGTAGATCACCAGGTTCTTTTTTCCCTTCACCGAATTGATATCAAAATCTTTTCCAAACTGATCTTTTAATGAGAAAGAAGGAATCGTACTTCCAACACCTATTTTGTTCATTTCGTGTGTATTTGTTGTTTGTGAATAACTTTTGAAATTGAAATAGAAAAGGAATAACAGGAAATAGATTGCCAGGTAAAATCGGTAAAAATTTCTGAATTTCTTGTATTTCAAGTTGTCGGGATAAATATTCCCGAATAATCCTTTAAGCTCTTTCATAAAAACTGGTTTTATATTGATGATCCAACTATCAGTCTGATAGACTAATTTCCGGAATTTACTCCGGTAAATTGTCAATGGTAACCCCCACGCCAGAAAAAGTATCAGCCAAATATTCTCGTATATAAAATTCATAGGTACTATTTTTTAGGAAACCACGGAAAAAATGAGTTCGTTTTTTGGATATAATCCAGGTATTGAGGCTTTTGAACTTTCAATGTTTTTTCAAGCAATGCCACCCCGGAAACTTTTATAATCAGCAAAGTCATTAAAACGGAACCAAACAAACACCAGTATTCACCTGCTGCAATGCATAGTATGCCGTATCCCCACCAAACAGCGGCATCGCCAAAATAGTTGGGGTGCCTGGTATATCGCCAAAATCCGGTATTCAAAACTTTTCCTTTATTCGCAAGATTCAGTTTAAATTTTGCCAGCTGGTAATCGCCACCTGCTTCGAAAATAAACCCGGTGACCCAGACCAACAACCCGAGGTAATCAATTATATTTATGTCATTTACGTTATGGTTCTGATTTGCACCCCAAAGGGTTGAAGAAATCAGCCACATTAATATTCCCTGAAGCAGAAATGTCTGGAAGTAACTGATCCACCAGTAATTCTTCTCTCCATAATTTTTCCTGAATTCGCGGTAACGAAAATCTTCTCCTTTTCCGATATTTCGCCATGCGAGGTAAATCGAGAGCCGGAATCCCCAAATTGTTACTAACACAAGCAATAAAATCTGACGGGAAGTAATTGCCTCGTTTGCAAAAAAATACCAACCATTTGCGATCACAAATCCCATTCCCCAGAAAAGATCAACGATACTTACATTTCTAAGGAAGATACTGATAATCCATAGGATAGTCACTAACAATAAAATCAAAAGTAATCCTTGAGTATATACCTGGTTCATTGGGAAAATGTTATAAATCATTCAAATAAAAGAGAAACTGCAGTTGATCCGATCCCTGCATTCATGCCAATTACAGGGGAGATATCTACCACAGAGACCGGTTTTTTACCCGTTAACTGAAACATCTTTTCATTGTATATTTCTGCACCGGCAGGATTTTGCGCATGTAAAACAATGTAATTCCAGATTTGTTTTTCATTGCTTATGCTTGTAATATGTTTCATCACTTTGCTGATGTTGGCACGCTGGCTGAATGTCTGACCAAACAATACCGATTTGCCGTTGCTATCCATTGAGACGATCGGTTTGATACCTAATAAATTGGCAATAAAACCCTTCGGTTTCGACACCCGGCCTCCTTTAATCATGTATTTCAAATTCTTAACACTAACGAAAATTTTTGAATTGGATATCCAGGTCTTAGCACCTTCGGCGATCGCTTCAATTGGCCATCCTGCTTCAATAGATTGAGCAACCCTCAGTACAATTAGTCCCAACGCTCCCGATAAATTTTTTGAGTCGATGACTACAATGGGTATATTGAATTCATTTTTAATTCTTTCGGCCGCTTTTAAACTGCTTTGATACGTTCCGCTGAATTGTTCCGTTAAATGAATGGAAATAATTGCATCGTAATGAGAAGCTAAATGAGAATAAAGATTGGTAAAGGTGCGATCGTTTATTTGTGAAGTTTTTGGAAATTCGGCATTCGTTTCAAGCAAACTATAAAATTGTTCTGGTTTGATTGTTACCTTATCGAGATAATGATTCTCCCCAAAATTAATATTTAGCGGGACAATATTAATTTGGTAATTATCAATGATTTCCTGGGATAAGTCACAGGTAGAATCGGTTACCAGGGCAATGTTCCATTTTCGTTTGGTAGCAGCCTCATGTTGGCGAATCATGTCATCAACTTTTTGAAAAGTAATGGTGCCATAATCTTTCAGGTCGTGAAATAGCTCTGCCAATTGATTGGTATGCACATGAATACGGCAAAGATTTTCGGAACCGGCGATAACGACTGAATCGCCATAACTGTTTAGCAAATTTTGAAGGTTCGGTTTGCTGAATTTGAGGTTCCGAAGGATTGCCTCTGCGCAAAAACGATAATTAATATCTTCATCTGCAATATTTTCAGTATGAATGAGCGAAATATTCTCGATGGATGGTACAACAAGGTTTCTAATATTCCGGCTTCTGATAAAATCAATGATTCCCTCAATAAACAGGACAAATCCTTTTGCACCGGCGTCAACAAAGTTGTATTGTTTTAAAATATTGAGCTTCGATTTCGTTTCAATCAATGATTTCTCAAGAATATCAAATGAGTCGACAAATATTTTCTTAAAATCATGAATGATAGTCTTTTTGCTAAAAATATAATCCGACCAATCCTTGATAACTGTCAGCATTGTTCCTTCCACCGGATTTGCAACAGCTTCATAAATATATGGAATTGAATTTTTTATACTGTCTGCGAATTCGGAAAGTGTAATAACTCCTTTGTTGATGGTTTCCTGGCTTATTCCGTAAAGGAACTGAGCAAATATAACCCCTGAATTTCCGCGTGCTCCAATCATGGCAGCCTCTGCAATATTATTTACGGTGGTTTTATATGATTTATGAGGTTTGATATTGTCCAGGACTGAGCGAATAGTGGAGGCCAGATTTGTACCGGTATCTTTATCGTTTATCGGAAATACATTGATCCGGTTGATTTCCATTTGATTTTGCAGAATTTTTTTCCCGCCTGCCAGAAAAGCATAATAAAGAAACCGGCCATCTATCTCAAGCATTAAAGTATTGTCCATCAGTAGTATATTACATCTTAAAATTCTCGCATTATATTCGCGTTTGAATGCACCGTTTAGGATGTTTCACCTATTTTGTTATTCTCAATCTTAAACTAACTTAATAACATTTATTCCTTTGAATAGTTTAGGTTCAAGCCAGAATTCAATTTTTTTAATAACGTAAACGAACGAAAAATCAAAATTGAATATCAAAATTGAATAGTTAATTCTGAAATTTATAACGGTTTTAAAAAGTTGTTTTAATCGTAAAGTTGAATTGCACAAAGTTTGAAAATCGGGAAAAGCGGTCCTTTTCCCGGTAGCAAACTATTTTTTCCCTGATTTGTTCTTACTGCATGAATAAGCAGAATCGATTATCGAAGGCGAGCAGTCCATATCTTCGGCAACATGCTGACAATCCGGTCGATTGGTATGAATGGGGTGATGAGGCTTTGTCGAAAGCCAGGTTGGAAAATAAACCATTGATCATCAGTGTTGGATACGCTGCATGTCATTGGTGTCATGTAATGGCGCACGAATCGTTTTCGGACGAGGGGATCGCCGAATTTATGAATTCCCATTTCGTCTGCATCAAGGTCGATCGGGAAGAGCGGCCTGACATCGACCGCATTTATATGGATGCAGCACAACTGTTATCGGGACGTGGGGGTTGGCCTCTTAACGCATTCGCGTTGCCAGATGGGAAACCGTTTTATGCAGCTACTTACTTTCCTCCAGATCAGTGGATGGATGCACTTCATCAGCTTAGTCATTTATTTCAAAACGAATACCCCAGGGTTTTACAGGCAGCAACATCTCTTACTGAAGTAATTCGGACAACTCCTTTTCCCGGTGTATCCAATTCAAAGCCATTTAACCTTGAAGAGTATCTTACAGCCTTTGAAAATCAAATCAATACAATCGATTTTGAATTTGGCGGATATTCGGGCGCCCCCAAATTTATGATGCCGGCTGGTTTGGAATATCTCCTCCAATTTCACTATCTGACCAGAGATCAGAAAGCGCTTGATGCAGTGACAATTACACTTGATGCAATGGCAAAAGGAGGTATTTATGATCAAATCGGAGGTGGCTTCTCCCGCTATTCCACTGATCAATTCTGGAAAGTGCCACATTTTGAGAAGATGCTTTATGACAATGCCCAGTTGATCACGCTTTATGCACATGCATTTCAATTGACGAACAAACCACTTTATGCCGAAATTATCAATCAGACAATTTTATTCGCCGAGCGTGAATTGCAAAATACCGATGGTGGTTTTTATGCTTCGATTGATGCTGACAGCGAACACGAAGAGGGAAAATTCTACTTATGGACAAAACAGGAAATCGAATCTGTCCTTGATACTGAAACGGCTGAAATTGTCCTTTGCTTTTACCAGGTATCCGCCTATGGAAATTGGGAGAATGGGAAAAATATTCTGCATTACAAGGATAACAAAGCTAAGTTTTCCAGCGAAAACGGAATGACAGTCAATGAATTAAATGCTGTTTTGCAAATAGCAAACAAATCTTTGCTCGAACAACGCAATAGCCGTATTCGCCCGGCAACAGATGATAAAATTCTCACTTCGTGGAATGCCCTGATGATATTGGGCTATGTAAATGCCTATAAGGCTATTGGTAACGAAAATTATTTGAATGGTGCCATCAACACAGCTCATTTTCTGGAAACCAATATGGTAACCGGGAATGGATTGCTTTATCGCGTTTCCAAAGATGGAAAAGTGAGTACTGACGCATTTTTAGATGACTACGCACTTCTGGCAGATGCTTTTATAAGTCTGTATGAAGTAACGTTCGATTTGCATTGGTTGCAACAGAGCCAACTTTTAACCGGCTATGTTTGGAATCATTTTATGGATGCCGAAAACCACCTTTTTTTCTACACTTCCGATCTTGCTGAAAACCTCATCGCCCGAAAACATGAGATTTCGGATAATGTGATTCCCGCATCCAATTCTGTTATGGCACATCTGCTCTTTAAACTTGGGATTTTGATGGAAAATTCCGAATATTCAAAAATGGCGGCGAAAATGCTTTTCAAAATAAGAAATGAAATCGCCAAACAAGGAGCCTATTACGCTAATTGGGCAATGCTTTTGGGTAAGATGGTTTATCCTTCTTATGAAGTCGCAATACTCGGTGAAAATGCTGCATCGATTAATCTCGAAATGCAGAAAAACTATTTGCCGACTACTGTTTTTTCCGGAGGAATAAGTGAAAACTTACCCCTGCTTCAGAACCGTTTGGAAGATAATAAAACAGCGATCTATGTCTGTCAGAACAACGCTTGTAACAGTCCTGTTTATTTGGCAAAGGAAGCTTTGGAACTGATAAAAACAACATTTTAGGAGAGTTTTTCGTTAAAAAATATTAATATAATATCGGTTGGCAATTTCTTCACGATTCCTTCATATTTGAGAGTTTACATTTGATCCATAAACAATATAAAAATTCTCGATTATGAAAAAGTTAGTTCTGATATTAAGTTTTGTATTTGCATTGGGTTTATTTTCTGTTGATGCAATGAGTAATAAAGTGGTAAATAAAACACCGGTCAAGTCTGAACAAACAGCTAAAAAAGTAGCTGAGAAACCGGCTGCCAAACCTGCCGTCAAGAAAAAGGCCAAAGGGAAAAAATCAACCACAAAGTCACAGGCAACAGTTAAAAAATAAGCTGTTCGATAAAAATATCAAGCCGTCTCATAAATAAAAATGAGATGGTTTTTTATATGCTAAAACATTGATAGTAAATTAAATACATTTTTGTTCCTCAATTAGAAGCAACTTTAAAGATTAGTTGTTTTAGTCTAAATTATGGTATCATTAATACGTTAAAATTTCTTCCGAATGAAAAAAATAAAAATTTACCAGTTACCGCTTTTTTTAGCGGTAGTCTTGTTTATAACCGGTAGCTGCAAAAAAGACCTTGGTAGTTCCAGCTCGTTATATACTCCAACAACCGCCGATGTTACTGCAACTGCAACATTGGCGCAATTGCAACAAGGACGTGCACTTTACTCAAGTAACTGCAACAGTTGTCATGGGCTTTACATGCCCGAAAATTATAACCCAACTCAATGGGGAAGTATTTTGAATAGTATGGCACCAAGAACTGGCATGTCGTCATCCCAGGTTCTTCTGGTTTCCAAGTATGTTACCAAAGGTAAATAGAAAGGTTATTGGGAAGAATGGCCCATTGAAAAACCAATCAAGAGAAAGATTGATGAATCAGGCAGAGATTCTTCTTACCTTGCGAGAAAATGAAAATGGTGCAAAAAATGGCTTTACGGTACATTGTAATTTGTTTGATCAGTTTGTTTGGTAATAGCATTTGTTTAATTGCTCAAGGGGAAAATTCAATTAGTGATTTGCCTTTGCAAATATCTGATTCAAAAGGAAGTAATGAGGTTTTGGTTCTATATCTTTCCGGAGACGGAGGGTGGAATGATTTCAACCAGCAATTAGTTGAGACGTTTGAGAAACAGGGATATGGAGTGGTAACCCTCAATACACGAAAATATTTTTGGAATGAGAAGTCACCGGAAGTATTTGCCGGAGATATCGATCAGTTGTCCAAATACTATATGAAAGAATGGAAAAAATCATCCGTAATGATTGTTGGGTATTCTTTTGGTGCTGACGTGGGGATTTTTCTTCCTGGTCGGGTTTCTGCTGAATTGCAGAAAAAAATAATTAAAATAGTTTTAATCTCACCTTCAGCCAGTTCTGATTTTGTGATCAGATTGAGTGATATGATCGGAGAGACTGAAAATATCAATCGGAAATACAAAGTGAAACCAGAGATTGAGAAAACTGATTTGCCTGTCACTTGCGTCTTCGGGAAGGATGAAGTATTGACACTTAAGACGAGTCTTCGGAAAAATAAGAACCTTACAATTCATGAATTGCCTGGAGACCATCGATACAATGATGATTTTACCGCACTTTCGAAAATGATAGGGTTGGATTAAATTTTTTAACCAGATCAAATGATTTCTGCTAAAAACAGTAAAGCCCAACAATGTATTTTACAACATGTTGGGCTTTTAAATGGGTGGAAGATGGGGTTCGAACCCACGACCCCTGGTACCACAAACCAGTGCTCTAACCAACTGAGCTACATCCACCATTTAGCGGTTGCAAATATAGAAAATGTTTTCCGATTCGTGCAACTGATTTTTCAAAAAAATGGACTAGTCCGTAATTCGCTGTTTTGCTTGACGATACATTAATCGTATTTGGTAAAGTGATCATATTGGGAAAAACTACCTGTCGTTAGAACGGTATTGTTAACTTTGTTTTCTGGTATTAACTTTTAACAAAGCGATGGATTATTTACTCGACAATCCCGATGCGGAGCGGATGTTTCAGGAAATCTTGTCAAAGATCAAACCGTTGCAAAATATTGAAGTAGTCAACTCTATGCAGAAAAGAGGTGTTGATTATAAGGTGAACTTTGGCGTCTCAATTCCATTGCTGCAGGAAATAGCTTCGAAATATGAGAAGAATCATCTTCTGGCACTCAAGTTATGGAACAAACAATGGCGTGAAACCATGATTCTTGCTATGCTCCTGGAAGAACCTGACAAAGTTACCGAAAACCAGATGGATTTTTGGGTGAAGAACTTTCAGTCAATCGAGATTGCCGAACAGGCAGCTATGAACCTGTTTTCGAAGACTGGATTTGCATACAAAAAAGCTTTTGAATACTGTCTGGGTAAAAAACTGTTGGTTAAAATTGTAGGGCTATTGATGATTGGACGCCTTGCACTGACCGACCGCAAAGCAAAGGATGAAAATTTTGATCCGTTTTTTGAGCTGATGCCGCCACTTTCGAAAGATCCGCAATTGTCAATTGTGTTTACAAGGGTTTATATCCAGATTGGAATGCGTAACTTGAATCTGAATGAAATTGCGGTCAGTTATGCGAAAATTCTGAAAACGATCGATTCGAAAACGGCCCAGGAAAATGCAGCACACATCCTAAGTGAACTCAACTGTGAGGATGCACGGGATATTGTAAAAAGAAGACAATAGAAATTAACTAATAAAAAATGTGCGAGTTAAGCATCTTTTCCCATCTTCTTTTGAACACAGTTTTTAAATCACTAATTTCGCAGCGCAAATAAACCCCATTTATTGTTTATGGAAGTCATTGAAGTAAAAGATCATAGTGCAGTCAAAGCTTTTCACCAGGTTAGTCACGATATTTACAAAGGCGATCAGAATTGGGTCCCACCATTGGACGCACTCGAAGATGCAGCCTTTGACCCCACAAAAAATGCTTTCTATAAGCATGGCGACGGTACACGCTGGATTTTAAAAAATGATAATGGTAAAGTAATTGGCCGGATTGGTGCTTTCATTAACGGGAATAGAGCCTATACATTTACTCAGCCTACTGGCGGGTGCGGTTATTTTGAATGCATTGATGATCAGAAAGCTGCGGACCTACTTTTTAATACTGCCAAAGCATGGCTTGCAACACGTGGAATGGAAGCGATGGATGGTCCTGTAAATTTTGGCGAGAACCTGATCAATTGGGGTTTGCTTGTCGAAGGGTTTATGCAACAGGGATTTGGAATGCTATACAATAAACCTTATTATCTTCAGTTGTTTGAGAATTACGGATTTAAGGTCTATTTTGAACAATACAGCTACCACCTTAACCAAAAAGAACCGTTTCCTGAACGATTTTGGAAAATTGCCGAATGGGTCGCTAAAAAACCCAACTTCAGATTCGAGCATGTCAGATTCGACAATATTGAGAAATACATACAGGATTTTGTGAAGATTTACGAACAAGCCTGGGCACGGCATGATAATCATCAGGCAGTTGATCTTGAGGGTATTCGTGGTATGATGAAGATTGCCAAACTGATAGCTGAAGAAGAGTTTATTTGGTTTGCCTATCATAACGATGAACCCGTTCTCCTTTTCGGAATGATTCCCGACTGGAATCAGATTTTGAAGAAGCTGAATGGAAAATCGAATTGGTGGAGTCTGCTCAAGTTTATTTGGTACAAAAAAATCAGGACGATGACCCGGGCTAGAATTTTGATAATGGGCGTGGTCCCTAAATTTCAGGGAACAGGGCTTGAGTCGGCTGTCTTCTGGCATATGGACAAAGTTATGCATCGAAAATTGTGGATCTCAGAGGTGGAACTCTCATGGGTAGGTGATTTCAATCCCAAAATGATGGCAATATATCAGTCGGTTGGTGGTGTTCATGCGAAGACTCATTACACAATGCGATATCTTTTCGACCGCACAGCACCGTTCGAACGGGCGCCAATGCTGATGAAAGAGGTTCGGTCGGTCCGGGAGGAGAACGTTTCAACAGCTGAAAAATAAACAAAATAAAAAATTGTAGATTCTTTTAAAAATATCTGTTGCAAATTATTGAAGTATGCTTATCTTTGCAACCCGTATCGAAGGAAAAGTTTAAGAACAAGATATTAATAAATTATAGTTCACATGAAAAAGGGAATACATCCGGAAAGTTATCGGCTGGTAGCATTTAAAGATATGTCAAACGAACATACTTTTCTTACCAGGTCATCAGCTGCATCAAAAGAAAAAATCGAAATTGATGGCGTTGAGTATCCGCTTATTAAGGTGGAAATTTCAAATACTTCTCACCCATTTTATACCGGTAAAATGAAGCTTGTCGATACTGCAGGACGTGTTGATAAGTTCCTGACCCGTTATTCAAAACACATGGATAAACGCAAGCAATAGGCTATTAAAGAGCTTGAAAAACCCCGTATTCTTACAGTACGGGGTTTTTTGTGTCTTTTTTATATTTGGTTAATTTTGCTTTTTCCACCTGACAGAATGCGCTTTTTCTGTTATTAATTGTGCTGTGATCGGATTTGGCACATGAATTGAGACATGAATTGTCACCTCTTTTAAATGAGGGTTGGGGACAAATTGTCATCACATTAAACGTAAAATGGAAAACAAAAAAAATAAAATCTCAAAAAATAACTTCTTATATTCGAGGGAGATAGACGATCAAGACGATTTTATCCCAATTCTGGTCGATGGTGATGATGCCGACCTCAGCGCGATTGAGGTTCCTGATGTTCTGCCAATCTTGCCGCTACGCAATACCGTTCTTTTCCCTGGGGTAGTAATGCCCATTACTGTTGGAAGACAAAAGTCGCTTTTGCTAATCAGGGAAGCTTATGCCGGGAATAAACTGATCGGTACCATTGCTCAAAAAGACGGACAGATTGAGGATCCCGAACCTGATGATTTGTTTCAGATTGGAACAATGGCCGAGATTTTGAAAATTCTGGAGATGCCGGATGGTTCAACTTCGGTAATCATCCAGGGGAAACGGCGATTCAGATTAAACGGAATTGACCAAACAATCCCATACATTCGTGCCGTAGTCCAGGTACTTGACGATATTTTACCAACTACGAAAATGCGTGAGTTCACGGCATTGGTCGAGTCGTTGAAAGATTTGGCGCTTAAAATTGTAAAATCTTCTGGTAATATTCCACCCGAGGCACAATTTGCTGTTAAAAATATTGAGAATGCCACCTTCCTAATTAATTTTATCTGTAATAATACGGAGCTCAATGCTTTGGAAAAACAGGAATTACTTGAACTGGATGATTTGCGTGACCGTAGTACCAAGTTGCTCACCTACCTCGTTCGCGAAGTTCAGTTGATTGATCTAAAGAAGGATATTCAGAAAAAGGTGAAAGTCGACATGGATCAGCAGCAACGCGAGTATCTGCTTCACCAGCAAATTAAAACAATTCAGGATGAACTTGGGGGAAATCCTTCGGAACAGGAGATCGCCGATCTCAAAAAACGGAGTCTGGATAAAAAATGGAGTATCAGTGTCCAGGCAGTCTTTGATAAGGAGCTTTCGAAACTGATTCGGATGAATCCGGCGGCCGGGGAATACTCAGTTCAGGCAGGTTATCTCGAAACATTTCTCGATCTTCCATGGAATGTCTATTCTGAAGATAATTTTGACCTTAAGAATGCGGAGAAAATACTTGACGAGGATCATTATGGTCTCGAAAAAGTGAAGGATCGGATACTTGAACACCTTGCTGTTTTAAAATTAAAGGGTGATATGAAGTCGCCAATACTCTGTCTTTACGGACCTCCGGGAGTTGGGAAAACTTCGTTGGGAAAATCTGTGGCAAGAGCACTTGGACGCAAATTCGTCCGGATGAGTCTTGGTGGGCTTCATGACGAGTCTGAGATTCGCGGACACCGTAAAACCTATATTGGCGCTATGCCTGGCCGGATTATTCAAAATCTGAAAAAGGCAGGAACTTCAAATCCGGTTTTCATTCTTGATGAACTTGACAAAGTATCAAATGACTTTCATGGCGACCCCGCATCTGCATTGTTAGAGGTTCTTGATCCTGAGCAGAATGCTGAATTTCATGATAACTATATCGACATCGACTATGATCTGTCGCGTGTAATGTTTATTGCCACGGCAAATAGTTTGAGCACCATTCATCCCGCTTTGCGCGACCGTTTGGAGTTGATTGACGTGAGTGGATATTTACTCGAAGAGAAAATAGAAATCGCGAAGCGGCATCTGATTACCCGCCAGCTTGAAGGCCATGGGATGAAAAAGGATGATGTGAAATTCTCCAAAGAGGCGCTCATCAGGCTCATTGAAGATTATACACGGGAATCGGGTGTGCGCGAAATGGATAAACAACTTGCTAAAGTAATCCGAAGAGTTGCCCGCAAGATTGCATTCGAAGAAGTGATTAACAGGAAAATAGGACCTGCTGAAATACGCGAGTACCTTGGTTCGCCAAAATATAGCAAAGAGAGTTACGAAGGAAACGAATATGCGGGTGTCGTTACCGGTCTTGCCTGGACCTCGGCAGGCGGCGAGATCCTTTATGTAGAGACCAGCCTGAGCCAGGGGAAGAGTAAATTCACAATTACCGGAAACCTGGGCGAAGTGATGAAGGAATCAGCTGCGATCGCTTTGGAGTATTTAAAATCGCATTGCGGTCCGCTTGGTCTGAAACCGGAAGTCTTCGAAAAATGGGATGTGCATATGCATGTGCCTGAAGGAGCGATCCCTAAAGATGGTCCATCTGCCGGAATCACAATGGCTACAGCACTTGCTTCGGCATTCACACAGCGGAAGGTTAAAAAGGGATTAGCCATGACGGGAGAGATCACCTTGCGTGGTAGGGTATTACCTGTTGGCGGAATCAAAGAAAAAATTCTTGCTGCAAAACGTGCCGGAATTAAGGAGATTGTGATGAGTAAGGAGAATAAAAAGGATATTGAAGAGATCAAGGAAATCTATCTCAAAGGCTTAACCTTTCATTTTGTTGAGAATGTGGGCGATGTATTTGAGATTGCTTTGATGGACGAGAAGGTTAAAAATCCTTTGGCCATCTCTTAAATCAATCAAAATATGTTAATAAAGAGCCGTCGCATGAATTGTGACGGCTTTTTCTTTTAGAGAGTTTTCTTCGCAACGATTGTAAATGCCTTCCCTTCATCAATTATTTCTTCAATATTAAAACCTGTCAATTTTATAAATAGCGCAATCTCATCCCTTGTGAATGCCCGCAATGTTGTGATATCATTAAACTCCGAAATTTCGTTATCCTTCTCAATGATATATTTTGCAGACCAATCATAAGTCCAGCCAGTTGCAAGGTTTTTTTCTAAGTGACTTATCCTCCTGATTTTTTTGCCATTGTGATTGATGTTTTGCTCAAAATCACTGAAGTTGTCGAATATTTGATTCGCATCGAAAACGCCAAATACAAACAATCCGTTGTCTCTTAGTGATTTGTGTACCCCGTTTATCGTGTCCAAGATTCCTTTATTTTCGATCACATAAGCAATTGAGCGGCCGGTAATCAGGATTGCATCAAATTGCCTGTCGAAGGGCAAATTGCGCATATCGCCCTGGATAAACAGGCCAGAAGGCACTTCGCGGCGGGCAATATCAAGCATTTCGTTGTATAAATCAAGCCCGAGATAATCGTATCCATTGGTAAGAAACCGCCGTGCAAGCATCCCCGAACCACAGCCAATCTCCAAAATCTTGTGGCAGTTATTGGTTTTTAGGATGGCGTCATAAAAATGAAATTCCTTCTCATAGTCAAAGACATGCTGATACATCTCATGGTAGATCTCAGCCAGTGTTGAATACAGTTGAGTCATCTTTTGCTAATTTGTATACATATTACCATAAGGTGTTTCGTGAAAAATAGTATCAAATTGCTGAATTGTCACTTGCCCGAAACGAAGTTCGACGCAGTCAATTAGCCAATCTTTTCTATCAACACAACTGCCTGTGCTGAGATTCCCTCTTCCCGACCCTCGAAACCCAGTTTTTCAGTAGTGGTTGCTTTAATATTAACTGCTTCAACATCGACTTTCAATACAGAGGAAATTGTTTCCTCCATTTTGGGAATGAAATCTTTCAGTTTTGGTCGCTGTGCCGATATTGTGGCATCGAGATTCACAAGATGGAAGCCCTTTTCGGTTACAAGCCGGTAAGTTTCAGCCAGCAATACTTTGCTGTCAATATTTTTGAATTCAGACGACGTGTCCGGAAAATGATACCCGATATCCCTAAGTTTGGCAGCTCCCAAAAGCGCATCACAAATGGCATGAAGCAGAACATCGCCGTCGGAATGGGCGACAAGCCCTTTGTCATGTGGAATCAAAATTCCGCCAAGCCACAGCGTTTCCCCTTCGGCCAACTTATGGACATCATATCCTAATCCTATTCGATAGCTCATCGTAAATACATCTTTTAGATATTAGTAACTTATTTTTCCCTGATAATAAAGCAACTGGCTTCTTGCGGTAGTTATCAGGCGGAGGGATCACCTTTTAAATCTGGTCAAGAACTAAGAATTGTAAATCGTTTACAAATTAAACGTTTTACCGCGTCAAAATCAACTGCCCTGTTTTTATTGCGGTTGATCCGTCGGGCGCAGTAAGCCGAACCCGGTAATGATAAATTCCAGGGGCAAGTTTGTGATTGTTGAGTCCCGGATTCCAACGGATCGGCAGCGTTGTAAAACCGGACGAGCCTGATTCCGTTTTCACCTGGTCGACCAACACCCCTTGTTGCGTATAAACTTCGATTTCGACCGTCATCTTTTCTCCGAAACGGTTGTGCACCGCAATGATATCAGTTGATACGCTGACAGGGTTGGGAAATGCCGTCAGATTTTTAATTTCCAGACCTGAAGCAACTGTAAATCTGATTTCTGTCTCAGTAGAGTTATTTGCCAGATCCCATACTTTAAATTTCAGGGTGTGCTCGCCGTCTTCGAAACCAGACAGTTGGAAAAGAATTTTCCCGTTTTTATAGGAGTCCTGAACAGATTGAAAATAATCATTTAATACCAGCATCTTGTCCGTCTTGTTATCAATTGTAACCACGATATCATGCCCGATTCCACCACCCGAGGTGTTGATGCCCGACTCGTCTTCGAGGTAAGCAATCAGTAAAGGTGCCTTTGAAACCTGGTCTCCCGGTTTGAAATTCTCATTGTCCAGAAAAAGTTTCACAGTGGGTCCCGTCAAATCGTTGGTCGTGCTGATTGGACTTCCGCCTAATTTTAAGGCAGCAAAACTTCCACCCGCATCACTTGTGGCATCTTTAGAATAGTATCTGATCAACCCATTGCCAATACGGTAGTTAATTTCTTTTGGAACCTTAAAAGAATACGAAAATTCACCACTTTTTACCGAGACAATTCCCTTGAAGAGAATTGAATTTTGAACTGTGTAACTGAAAGGTGTTTGACCGCCATTTCCAAGTGTGATAGCCTCTGTCGGTTTGTCAAAAACGGCTGGAAAAAGGATGCCGTTATAGCCGGTAATCTTTTCTCCTTTGGGGTTTTGTATCTCACCCCATACCGATACCAGCGAAAGTGGTTTCAGTGTATCAGTCAGTTGCTCGACAGGCTGATCATTGATTTCAAGTGTTTTAACTTTGTATTGAGGGTAGCTGATCTGAAGTGCCGGATCGCCCAGCAGGGCAAATTTCGCTGCGTTGACTGTTCCGCCTAATTCGCTTTTGGCCAGCCGGATAATATCTCCCATTCGAAGATTGTTTCCATCTTTATCTTTTTCGAACACATATTTGAAAAAACTTCTGTTCATTTCGTAATTGGAAGAGGAGTATACAAGCCGGGTTGTTGAAAAAAGAGCGATTCCACCTCCAACCGTTTTTAAAAGCACATGTTCTCCTGCCGACTGCTTATTCTTCAGATCCCAACGGCTAAACTCGCAGGTGGCTGTAACAAAAACGGGTAATTTGTCAACATTGCTCCAGCTGTCAATGTCGCTGATTGTCAGTATTTTTTCGTGTGCAAGTCCCTCCTCGTTCGCATGGCCGACGTAATTGATAATCAACGCACCCTCTTTAACCCTGTTGCTTAATGCCTTGTTTACATCCGGGTATCGTTTTTCGGGGGTAGTTTCCTCTTTAAAAGCATCGAGGTAAATTTTGTCGGTGTAGAATGCCGGATAATTTTGATTTACAAAGTTGGCAAGCTGTTCCGAATCGGAGACATGAATGTTATTGTCTTCATCATCACCTACAAAACAAATGTTGTTTCGCCATTCACCCATCGCCGGGGAAGTATTATAGTGAAGTATTTTATCTACCACCGCCTTAGCTTCGGAAGCACTTACGCATGGAATCCTTCCAATACCGATATCGACAATTCCTTTTTGACCGCCTTCGTCTTCGCCGAGTAATCCAAAATAGTCATCTGTGACGAAAGAGGATGCAGGGTTTAGTGAACTTTCAGATTGCCATGTTGGAATAAAACAGGGATTTTCAGTAGTTGCGGGATGAAGGTTATCATAGGTTCCCTTTCCAAACAGCAAAAGGTATTTTAGCTTAGATGTGTTGTTTGTTAGTGATTTACGATAAAGATGCCTTACGAAATTTCTAATGGCAGTCACATCGGCAATACCTCCCGAAAACTCATTGAAGATCGGGGAAACATTTACAACCGTCACTTCCAATCCACTGTTTTGCCGATGAAACAGCGCGAGTCGTTCGGCTTCCGATCTAAAATCAGGCGAAGTGACTATCAACATATCAGGGGTTGCCAATCCATGCAGATTTTGATTCGGAACATCTTCCGTTTTTTCGATACCCGGGAAATCGTACAACGGATCAAAAGCAATAAACCGGCGAAGTGTATCGGTTGCCGCTTTAAAAGAAAGTGTATCAGATCCCGTTGCTGACTGAATTTCAATTGGTTTTAAAGGTGAAGTAACCTCCCATATCTTCAGTCCGCTTCCGGCATTGCCCATTCTGAACTCTGCTATATTTCCTGGTCCTACTGTACGGCTGTCACAAAAAATAAGTTGTCCGCCCTGCATGTTGAGTTTGCACCGTGTCTGTAATCTGATATAGTCAAGCCAGCATCTTCCATTTGCGGGAGAGTTGTATTTGAAAGAAATACGAAGATCATCACCTTCAATCGCTTTTGAATAAACATTTTCACGCAGATCGGCATAATCGGCTTCGGCGAAGTTCGAATAGGCGGAGAAGTTTATGATTTCATTGGCTGTGTTGTTGACAGACAAATTGAGGGAGGAAGAAAAATCGCATCTTGCTGCAGCGGCAATATTGATTTTAACCGGCTCTGATTTAATATGATTCTGAAATTTAAATGTTTTTTCCAGCGTAGAATTCGGTGTCAGCTGGCTCGAGAACCATCGGTTGCCTGTTTCCAAAAGATTATAAGTTTCCTCCTCAAAAACAACAAGATCATCGAATTCAGTGACGATTACAAATGGATTTTCGGTTATTGAGGGTTTAAGCCGGACAGATTGGTCTGCTCCAACATCCTCGGTGAGGTACAGGAAAGAGTTTCCCTGGGCAAATTGGTTAATGCTGTGGATAAATGATTTAGAGATCGGATCAAATTCCCATTTCACGTTTCCGGGAACATAAACCAGGAAAACGTCATTAGACTGTTTGTCTTTGGTTTGCCAGATCGGGTACTGTGTAAGATCGTCAAATGAAAGAGAACTATTCATTTGGGGAAGTTTTCCGGGAGGAACACCAAACATTTTTACTTTTTGCGGTATCTGAAACCCCATCGATTTAAGTGCGGCAAATGTGATTTTATGGATGCCCGACTGATTTGTCTGAGCTTTCACCCATTTCCCTGAAGCAAGCACCGAATTTTCTATTGGCGTCGATTTCAGGATGATATTTGACAAAGTTCTAAATTGCAGTTTATCAGCGTAAATTGGAGATTTGAGTGTGGAGGAGTCTGATAGCCGGACTCCAGGATTTTTTTCTGCAATTACCGGCGACATGTCTTTCTCCTTCCTGTTGACAGAAAAAACGTTTTGAAAGGATAAGCATAAGAGAAAAATCAGCAGCCGGTTCATGTGAGAAGATCTCTTTGTAAAATGTTATCAATATTAATGCACTTAATTGGAACCGCAAAAAAAATGAAGGTTCCAGGGTAGAAAAAGAACGAATTTTGAATATTTTACACGAAAGAGTAAATTTATCTTCATTTCAACATAAAATTAAACATCGGGATTCCGATATTTTCCAATATATTTGTGGCGTATTCTCAATTATGTCAGAATACATTCTTAACCGGACTAATAACGGGAAAAAAGAATTGATTTATATTTATATTTGTACCTAAGAATTAAAGTGAATTAAAACGACCTCGCAATATGAAGCTTAATAGTTTTATCTATCTGATTTTAAGTTTGCTGATTGTTACCTCATGTAATCTGATCAAAGGGAAAAAGAAAAAAAGCGCCTCATCTACAACAGGTTGGGCGTATAACGATGCTAAGAACGGAGGATTTGAATATCGTTCAGGGTATTCTCAAAATTCCGGACCCGGATTGGTGTATATTCAGGGAGGAACTTTTACGATGGGCCGCGTCGAACAGGATGTGATGTTCGAAGGAAATAATATTCCCCGGAGGGTAACCGTTGCTTCATTCTATATGGATGAAACTGAAGTACGCAACGTCGATTGGCGCGAATACCTTTATTGGTTACAACGCGTTTATCCAAACGATCGACCAATTTACAAAGCTGCATTGCCAGACACGCTGGTATGGCGTGATGAGTTGTCTTATAATGAGCCATATCTCGAAAATTACCTTCGTCATGCCGCCTATTCTGAATATCCGGTAGTTGGTGTAAGCTGGGTTCAGGCTGACAAATATTGCAGATGGAGGACCGACAGGGCCAATGAAGGTATTTTGATTGATGATCAAAAACTAAGTCCCGATCTTGCCCAGACAGGCAATAAAGTCTTTACCTCCGATGGATATCTCAATGGTGTATATGACGGTGTTGAAGGCAAAAAACCAATTAAAAACCTCGCCAAAGACGGCGGTACACGTCGTGTAAATATGTCGGATGGTATTGTTCTTCCCCGTTACAGACTCCCAACCGAAGCTGAGTGGGAATATGCTGCACTCGGTCTTGTTGGAAATACCGAAGAAGAGGTTGTTCTTGAGCGTCGTATTTATCCATGGAATGGAAATCAGATCAGGAATAGTGCTAAAAAAGGCAGGGGAGAAATGATGGCCAATAATGTAAGAGGTCGCGGTGACTATATGGGTGTTGCCGGTGCGTTGAATGATGGTTATGAAATTGCAGCTCCTGTCAAATCATTCCTGCCGAACGATTATAATTTGTATTGCATGGCCGGAAATGTAAATGAATGGGTTCAGGATGTATACCGGCCGAATTCTTTTACAGATGTCAATGAATTTCAACCGTTAAGAGGAAATGTTTATACAAATTACCGCCGTGGCACTGATGGTAAACCAATCATGGATCAGTATGGAGAACTTATAAGGGATACCGTAGCCAACTTCACAAACTTTAAAGATGGCGATTATCAGTCGATAATTTCCGAATCGGAGGACTGGAAGAACGACAGCATTAAAGTATCTACTGGCGAGATGTACTCCTCCGGAGCCGGCGAATCATCGCCAAGAATCTCCGACCATAGCCGGGTTTATAAAGGTGGAAGTTGGAAAGACCGAACTTATTGGTTAGGTCCCGGAACCCGCAGATTTATGGACGAGCGAAAATCGACCAACGATCTTGGTTTCCGATGTGCGATGACCCATCTCGGTGATTCGAATACAAAAAAATAAGATCAATCCGAAATTATAAAAAAACCTCATCTTAAAAATGAGGTTTTTTAATTAGTATCAATATGATTTCAATTACAACGTTATACGACCTATTTTTAAAGCATCCCCAAATATCCACCGATAGTCGAAAGATCAAAAAGGATTCCCTGTTTTTCGCATTGAAGGGAGACAATTTTAACGGGAATGTCTACGCTTCCACTGCTTTGGAAAATGGAGCGGCTTATTCGGTCATTGATGAGGCAACCGAACCAATGGATGACCGGTATATCTTAGTTGAAAATGTGTTGTCTGCATTGCAGGAATTAGCACGTTATCACCGGCTTCAGCTGGCGATACCCATCATAGCAATTACCGGAACCAATGGAAAGACGACGACAAAGGAGCTGGTCACCACTGTATTGTCTAAAAAATTCAGGGTTGAATGTACGAAAGGAAACCTGAATAATCATATCGGAGTTCCGCTTACATTGTTATCAATGAATGCTTCAACACAGATCGGCATTGTAGAGATGGGTGCGAATCACCCCGGTGAAATTGCTACTTTATGCAATATTGCCTTGCCCGACTTTGGGCTGATTACAAATGTAGGGGTGGCACACCTTGAAGGATTTGGTTCCTTCGAAGGCGTAAAAAAAACAAAGGCCGAATTGTACCGGTTTATTGAGAAGGCAGGTGGTAAGATTTTTCTGAATACGGCTAATCCCAGTTTAAAGGAGATGTCAGAAGCGGTTGCGACTATCAATTATAAAACAGCAAAAGCAGGTGAAGGAATAGAAGGAGAGTTAATTCAATCATCCCCTTTCATGGTTTTCCAGGTTAAATTTCCGAAAGGATGGTTGTATATTAAAACCAATCTTGCAGGAGGATACAATCTCGAGAACGCTCTTGCCGCCGTGTGTATTGGTAATTTTTTCGAAGTTAGTCCGCTTGAAATCCAGGAGGCGATCGAGGCTTACAAACCTTCGAATAACCGCTCACAATTTGTCCGGACCGCTCACAATCAGCTTCTGATGGATGCCTACAATGCCAACCCGACGAGCATGGATGCAGCATTGGAGAATTTTAAAGCATTTGATGCACCGCTGAAAGGTGTTATCCTGGGTGATATGTTCGAATTAGGCGAGACGTCGCATGAAGAGCATCAGAAAGTCGTTAATAAGCTGATGACGATGAACTTTGAATTGATAATGCTAACCGGTAAGGAATTTTCAAAATGTAGCGTTCCTTCCTCTTTCCTGATATTTGAAAATAACACTTTGTTGATCAATTATATTGAAAGTTTAAATTCGAAAGGTTACCTGTTCCTGATTAAGGGTTCAAGAGGTATGAAACTTGAGACGGTGGCTGATAAGTTGTGAGGGAGAGACTTTGTGAGGGAGGGAAAAAGAGAAATATAATGCGGATGTTTGTTTTGTCTTTAACCTTTATCCTTTTCATTCATTCTTATTTCAACCTTGCCTTTAATCCTTAACTTTGCCCGAATACAATAATTCCTCTTCAATGATGCCAGAAAGGCACAATTTAAAAGATAGTTTAACCCATCCGGTCTTCAAAAAGATTGGTGACGTTTCTGATCAACAGGGTGTTGAGACTTATGTGGTCGGTGGTTTTGTACGCGATGTGCTTCTTGGCCGAAAGCGGGAAGTCTTCGATGTCGATATTGTGACAGTGGGAAGTGGGATCGATCTGGCAACCAAAGTGGCTGCCGCGTTGCGTCCCGGACTGAAAGTGAGTATTTTCAAGAACTTTGGAACGGCCATGTTCCGGTTCAGCGATATCGATTTTGAGTTCGTTGGTGCACGACGTGAATCGTACCGGCAGGAGAGCCGTAAACCCATTGTTGAAGACGGAACCCTCGAAGATGATCAGAACCGGCGGGACTTTACGATCAATGCGCTTGCAATTTGTCTGAATGAAAGCCGGTTTGGAGAATTGCTTGACCCTTTTGACGGAATTGGAGATCTGAAGAATAAAATCATCAAAACGCCGCTTGCACCCGAAATCACGTTCTCCGACGATCCGTTGAGGATGTTGAGGGCCATCAGGTTTGCGACGCAACTCGATTTTATGATCGAAGAAAAAACGTTAGCCGCCATTCAAAGTCAGTGTAATCGTATTGAAATCGTTTCAAAAGAACGGATTACGGACGAGATCAATAAAATAATGCTCACTCCCAACCCTTCAGTCGGGTTTAAGCTGCTCGAAAAAACAGGTTTGCTCGCCATCATTCTGCCTGAAGTTCAGAAACTGAAAGGACGTGAGACGAAGAACGGAATCGGGCACAAAGATAATTTCTACCATACACTCGAAGTCCTCGACCGGATTTCAAAAAATACTGACAACCTGTGGCTGCGCTGGTCAGCATTGCTTCACGACATCGCCAAGCCGGTAACAAAACGTTTCGATGCCCGTGTAGGATGGACCTTTCATGCGCATAATTTCATTGGCGAAAAGATGTTGCCTTCAATTTTCGACCGGATGAAGCTGCCTCTGAACGAGAAGCTCAAGTATGTGCAAAAGATGGTTTCACTTCATATGCGTCCCATTGTTTTGTCAGAGGAAGAGGTGACCGATTCGGCCGTAAGAAGGCTGCTTTTTGATGCCGGTGACGACATTGATGACCTGATGACGCTTTGCGAAGCTGATATCACTTCGAAGAATCCCGAAAAGGTGAGCCGTTTTCTTTCTAATTTTCAACTGGTTCGCGAAAAACTGAAAGACATCGAAGAACGTGATGCGCTCCGGAATTTCCAGCCGCCCATCACCGGTGAAATCATTATGGAAACTTTTTCTTTACAGCCGGGCCGCGAGATCGGAATACTGAAAACAGCGATCAAGGAGGCCATTCTCGAAGGCGAAATCCACAACAATTACGACGAAGCTTTCAAATATATGCTGGACAAAGGGAAGGAACTGGGCCTTGTGGCTAAGGAAATGTAAAGTTTCATTTGGTCCCAGACAAGTATAGTGGTATATCTTTTAGGTGTTGGGGTATACCTGTAAGCTGTTGGGGTCTATCTGTTGGGTGTTGAGGTCTATCTGTAAAGTGATGGGGTCTACCTGTCAAGTGTTGAGGTCTATCTGTAAAGTGATGGGGTCTACTTGTCAAGTGTTGGGGTCTACCTGTCAAGTGTTGAGGTCTATCTGCCAAGTATTGGGGTCTTTCTGTTAAGTGTTGAGGCCTTTCTGTTATGTGAGGAGGTCTATCTGTCATGTTAGCCTGCCACCCTGTCATGAGTTGAAATATTTATGTTGTGTAGGCGGGGTTTCCATGGTCTGTCAGGCTTGGACAAAGTTCAGTGAGGTAAGTGGAGTATTCCTTTCCATGTTCGGGAAGAAAGGTCTTGAAGTCTGTTTCCCGGTGCCTGTCCCAACTTATTATCATTTCATTCGGATCTTCTGCAAATTTTCAATGGCTAATTCGATTGCCAGAAATCGGGATTATATTGAGGGTACCCAATGTGCTATTTGGCAAGAGAGTAAATCCATTTAATGTATATTCAACTTCCCTCTCACAAGATGCTTTGCAAAAAAGACGCAAAGTATCGCGGGGTTAACAACCAGACATTGTTCAAATTACGATTCTTTGCGTTTTAATTTTGAAATTTTTGAGACCTGCTCTTTCAAATTCTCTGGTGCTTCTGTTTCCTATTCTTCCAGCTCTTTTGCATATTTCTTCACAGCCCAGGTGACTGCAAGATAACTTACGTAAATCATCAACGGCCAGCAAAGCAGCCACAATATTTGAATAAAATAATTCATCTCTTTCTGTTTTAAAGATTAATAAATGTGGCCTTCGGTCTTCCCGGTCATCTCACCTTCCGTGATTTTCTTTGTGTTAATCGCTCTCCAGGCATACCAGATGTAAGCAAGAACAAAAGGGACAGCAAGCGAAACGTAGCTCATTGTCTGAAGGGTGAATTTTGAGGACGAGCTGTTTACAATATTCAGCGAAGACTGTAAATTGTAGTTTGAAGGATAGTAACAGGTGTTGTTGTAACCGGCAATCAGCATCAGTGAAAAGACGACCAATATCGTGCCTCCGCCGGCCCACCAGATCCCGCGGGTCTGATCTTTTAATACAGATGAGATAATTCCCCACAAAACAGCCAATACACCAGCCAGGAACAGGATCAATACAACCGGCATCTGGACCAGGTTCATGAAATACTTAAACGGTTCCATCGAAACAACCATTGTTTCAGGATTATAAGCATAGCCATCTTTTAACACGAGACGTATTACGAAGACAAGGAAGAAGATCAGGAACGGAATGGTATTGTATACCAGGAGTTTTTTAGACCGGTCGAACAGAATTTTATGCTCGATTGAATTCATAAAATAAAGGAGCGCGAGAATCCTTGCGAGAAAAAAGACCGCCAAACCAAGTGCTACATTGTTGATATTCAAAACAGCTTCGAGACCTCTTGCCTGGTTTTGCCAGGTGGAAGCATTCAGGTTGCTGACAGAAAACTCTGCGCCATTAAAAAAGGTGCCAACTACCACCCCTATCAGGATGGGACCCAGTAACCCGTTGGCAAACAGAAAAGCGTCGAATGTTTTTTGTCCCAGGAAGTTCTTTGGCTTGCTACGGTATTCATACGATACTGCCTGAATGATAAAGCAAAAAAGCAGTGCCATCCATGCCCAGTAAGCCCCGCCAAAACTGGTCGAATAGAACAAAGGGAAGGAGGCAAAAAAAGCACCGCCAAAAGTGACGAGGGTTGTAAACGTAAACTCCCATTTTCGTCCGAGCGCATTCATAATCATGGTTCTTTCATTCCTGTTTTTGGCAATCTCGTAAATGAGCGACTGTCCGCCCTGCACAAAGAGCAGGAAAACCAATAAGGCAGCAAGCAGCGAAATGATGGCCCACCAATAATGCTGGAGGGTTAAATGGCTTAATTGTTCAAACATGATCAGTGTCCTCCTTCGTTAGGTCCTATTTTTATTTGTTTCGTCATTATCTTTATTTCGGCAATCAGCAGTAATGTGAAAATCAGTGCGAAAAGCCAGAATGTTACCATTACCGCGCCTGCATTAATGTTTGAGACTGCTGCAACGGTTGGTAACAGATCCTGGACCACCCAGGGTTGTCGTCCCATTTCGGCAACCGTCCAGCCAGCCATTTGTGCGAGGTAGACCAGCGGAACCGTAAGGATGGCAATTTTCAGGAACAGTCGTCGTTTGGTAATATCATCATTCACTATTAAGTAGATAGATAGAATAAAAAAGATTAGAAACCAGCTTCCAAGGATAACCATCATGTGGAAACTGTAGAAAACGAGCTGAATACCCGGAATCAATTCGTTGGAGTTCTTAATAAATCCATAACCGAAATATTTGAAATAGTTGGCCTGAAAGTCTTTCGACATAAATTTGTCACGCATCTGCAGTGCTTCCTCTTTCCGGCCTTCCGTAAGGGCATTCTTGTAATTACGGAGTGTTTCGATGGCCATTTTACCCCTCGAGATCTTGTCGGCGGCAGTGAGCATTCCTTCTTTTTCGTTACCATTCAGTAAATCTTTCACCCCGGGAACAAACGCATTGGCATCGAGGTGAATCATGTACGACAGGGCATTGGGGATTTCTATTTTGAATAGAAATTCGTGTAGCTGATCATTTGCCGGATCGGTGTGGGTCGGCGAAAAAATTCCAAACGCGACCAGCCCGGCCCCATTCTTCCCCTGGTAAAGTCCCTCCATCGCTGCCAGTTTCATCGGCTGATTTTGGGCGACCAGCCTGGCTGATCCATCACCCGTCGTAACTAGAAACAGCGAACTTATGAAACCAAATATGGCAGCCACCAGAATGCTTTTCTTTGCAAAGGGCACTTCTCTTTTTTTCAGAAGAAACCACGCCGAAATTCCGATGATGAAGATTCCTGCCAACACAAAACCCGAAGAAATCGTGTGGAGAAATTTATTGATGGCCATTGGGGAAAGGAACACATCCCAGAAATTGACCATTTCATTTCGGGCGGTATCAGGATTAAATTGCATCCCAACCGGATTTTGCATCCACGCATTGGCCACCAGAATCCACAATGCCGATAAGTTGGCGCCAATGGCGGTTAGCCATGTCGAAACAAGGTGAAACCGTTTGCTCACTTTGTCCCATCCGAAAAACATCACAGCAATAAACGTCGATTCCATGAAAAAAGCCATGATTCCTTCGATGGCAAGAGGAGCCCCAAAGATGTCTCCTACAAACCACGAATAATAAGACCAGTTTGTACCGAATTGAAATTCAAGAATAATACCAGTTGCTACCCCGATGGCAAAGTTAATTCCGAAGACTTTCATCCAAAATCTGGTGATTTTCTTCCATTCAGGGTCACCTGTTTTGTAATAAATAGTCTCCATAATTGCCAGGATAAATGTGATCCCAAGGGTCAGGGGGACAAATAGCCAATGGTAAAAAGCAGTAAGAGCAAACTGACCTCTCGACCAATCGAGCATTGACAGATCAACGATTTCGTTCATAGCTGATTATTTAGATTTTGTGAAATTTTCAATGACATTTGCGCTGCGCTCTTTGTCGGTATTAAAGTTCTTCTTCAAATAGTTAGGAAAAAAGAAAAGTTTCAGCACAAAAAAAAGGATAAAAAATTTGATGAGGATGATGACCCACAAGGTGCGCCCCAACGTCATCTCTTTAAAGCCGTCGATGTAGAATTGTACTATTTTTTTCACCTAAAAACACAATTAACTTTCTTTCACACAATGAACATTTCTTTATTGTAATTTGTTCAATAATAAATTAGATTTACCCGGTTAATTTTAACGGCTTATAGGCCCTATTCTAATCGACAATTGTTTAATTTTCTGATCTTGATTAAATTGCATTAAAAGTGCATATAATTTATTATTAAATACTATTCTGAATGAGATTTCTTTCAATTCTTTGCTTGTTTTTTGTCATCAGTTGTACTAATCCTAACACAAAAAAAAGCCCTGACAAATTAGTTGCTGCTGTTTCGGAAAATGCGAAAACGGTCGCTGTTGAATTTGCTATTCAGGGGATGACATGCGCCGGATGTGAACAGACAATTCAATCAGGCATTGCCAGCCTTAAAGGGGTAAAACAGGTAAAGGCTAATTTTAAGAATGGTAAGGCTTTTGTCGAATTTTTGCCCGATATTGCAGACACTATTCAGATGAAAGAGAAGATAGCGGCATCCGGATATGTTGTTGCAGGCGTTAAATCAATTCCGCTGGATAGTCTGCGCGTCAGGCTTTAAACTAACTGAACAAATACTTTTTATGAGTAATAACAATAATAGCACCGACGATCGTATTAACAGCGAAGGTGAGGATAAAAATTCGCGTCGTGCATTTTTCAAAAACTTTGGATTGATTGGAGCTGTCGCCGCTGCGGGAGGTGCTGCAATTTATTCCGGTTATAAATACGAAGAATCAAAGCCAAACCACGATATGGTAAAGGTCTTAACGGCCGACAATCGCCTTGTGGAGGTTCCGCGCGATCAGATAAAGGATATTAAACTGGACACATCAGAGTTACAAAGAAAAGGACGTGAAGGGTTGAAGGGGCATCGGTTTGTGATGGTTATTGATCTTTCGAAATGCCGCAACGCCCGTAAATGTATCAGTGCCTGCCAGGGAGCTCATCATTTGCGTCCTTATGAATACCATATCAATACGTTGGTAATGCAGGAATCACCCGAAACTGCACCTTATTATATGCCAAAGCCTTGTCAGCATTGTGATAATCCGCCTTGCGTTGCTGTTTGTCCGGTGAATGCTACGTTTAAAAGGCAGGATGGGATCGTTTTAATTGATAATGAGCGATGTATTGGTTGTCGTTTTTGTATTGCCGCCTGCCCGTATTCCGCACGTCTGTTTCATTGGGAAGAGCCCCTTATGTCGGAAGCTGATAAAGGGAAGCCATATAATATCGAACTCAATGTTCCTCAGAAGAAAGGAACAGTCACCAAATGTCTGTTTAGTTCGGACAGGCTGCGTGAAGGGAAATTACCCTATTGTGTATCCGCTTGTCCCAATGGTGTTTATTATTTTGGTGATGAGAACCAGGATGCAGTAACAAATGGTACGACTAAAGAAACTTACCGGCTTAGTGAACTGCTCCGAGTGAATGGTGGTTATCACCTGATGCCCGAATTGGGAACAAAGCCAAGGGTTTTCTATCTGCCGCCAAAAAACAGGTTGTTTGAATTTAAAGATACCAGAGATCAGGATAAGGAAAAAATATGATTGTAGTGAGGCCCGTTGTAGAGACGCACGGCCGTGCGTCTCTACACACCAGATAAATGTGCGTCTCTACACGACAGATATTAAAATTAAATACATTGATTTTTCAAAATAATAACCAAAACTATGGCATCAGAAGTGAATACAGGTTTTTTGTTGGATAAAAGACTCGATTCAATTGCAACTGATATTTTAAGACCTGTTGGAATTTCGAAAGGATTTTTAGTTTGGATGGGATTTCTGCTTGTCTCACTTTCGGGCTGCATCTATGCATATTACATTCAATGGGACAAAGGTTTGATCGTGACTGGTTTGCGCGATTATGTGAGTTGGGGAATGTACATTGCCAATTTTATTTTCTTTGTTGCCACCAGCCTAGTCGGCATGCTGATCAGTTCGGTGCTGGGGTTGATGGGATTTAAATGGGTAAAGCCAATTGCCCGCATCGCTGAAATCATTGCAGTCGCATTTGCCGCCGTAGCCGGTCTAGTAATTGTTTCCGATATGGGCCGTCCAGAGCGACTTCCTTATGTATTTATGTATGGCCGTATACAATCGCCGATCCTCTGGGATGTTACCGTTGTAACGACATATCTGGTTCTTAGTACGTTGTTGTACTTCATTCCGCTTATTCCCGATTTGGCAATCAGTAAGGGCAGAATGGGGCATACCCCTAAATGGCTTCAGTCGACTTATGAAGTACTGTCCGTGAACTGGAGTCATACACCGCAGCAATATAAAATACTGCTGAAATCGGTGAGAATTCTGCTGATCGTTATCATACCAACTGCATTTGCCATACACACAGTAACTTCATGGTTGTTAGCCGTGACACTGCGACCCGGTTGGGACAGTTCGATTTTTGGCCCTTACTTTCTTACGGGTGCGTTTGTTGCAGGTTCGGCAGCTGTTGTGATAATGATGTATTTTGTACGAACGAACTATAAACTCGACAAATACCTTACACTTTACCATTTTGATATGATGGGTAAACTGCTTGTTCTGGTTTCCCTTGTTTATCTCTATTTCAATATTAACGAGTTTTTGGTGCCTGCTTTTAAACTTAAAACAGCCGATGCGATCCATCTCAAAGAACTTTTTGTAGGGGAATATGCATCAATGTTTTGGAGCGTTCAGCTGCTTGGGCTGATCTTCCCGATTATCCTGTTATTGTTCAAGTTCTTCAGGAAACCATTACCGATGTTTATCATTTCAGTCGTTGTGCTCATTGCCGCCTGGTTTAAAAGATATTTAATCGTTGTGCCAACACAGCAGAATCCTTTTCTACCCAAACAGTATGTCCCCGATGCCTGGATGGTGTATCAGCCTACGGTAATTGAAACAGCTATCACGATGGGAACCATCCTGCTTGCTGTGATTATTATAACTGTGTTGTTTAAATTATTTCCTGTGATTCCAATTTGGGAAATGGCTGAAGAGCAATGCGAAAATGATCATAAATCCCAGGAATAAGATATAACAAAAAACATATGATTAAAAAGTATTTATTTCTTGTATTGATTGTTTTAATCTCTTTTCATCTGTCTGCTCAGGAGTGGGTGGTTCCTGCTGAAGAAGGAGTCAAACTCAGTCCTTTCGCATTTAATGATTCTACACGCAAAGTGGGAGCAGATCTTTACAATACGAATTGTAAATCATGTCATGGCGACCCTGGCAAAAACAATGTGATTAATCTTGTTCCACCGCCGCCCGATGTGGCTTCGGTAAAAATGCAAACCAATTCCGATGGCGCTTTGCATTTTAAGCTTGTCCAGGGGCGTGCTCCAATGCCTTCGTTTAAGAATATTCTTTCATCTACAGATATTTGGCGTGTTATTTCGTTTGTTCGGAGTTTCAACGATAAATACGTTCAGGTAATTGATACAAAAAAAGGCATGGCAGGGACAGCTGCCTCGAATGTTAAAATTCAGGTAGCGTGGGTGAAAGAACAGAATCAGGTTCAGATGGTTATATCGGGAATGAAGGAGAACAAGATCCAACCTGTGTCGGGAGCGGAGGTGAAGCTGTTTGCAAAAAGATATTTTGGCAACCTGTTGATTGATGAGGCACGCAACACTGATGCTCAGGGAAAAGCATTGTTTAATTTCCCGAAAGATCTGCCGGGCGATTCGGCCGGATTTGTACAGCTTATTGCAAAACTTTCGGATGAAGCGGCATATGGGGAAGCAAAAGCCGATACGACACTTGCTATTGGTGTACCTACCTATCGTCCACCACTGAATGAACAACGGGCGATGTGGAATGTTGTTCAAAAAACACCGATATGGTTGTTACTCGCCTATACTTTTACGGTACTGGTAGTGTGGGGATTTATTTTTTATGTGCTATTGCAGATCAGGGCAATTTACAAGGCCGGTTTAAGAAAAGATCATGAAACTACGGATTAAGGTAATTATATAATTATTAATAACTAATAAATCAACCTGGTATGAAGAATCTGTCAACGATTGGGCGAATACTCTTCGCGATTCCATTTGCTATATTTGGATTAAACCATCTGTTATTCATCGATTTTTACATTGGAACAGTTTCTTCATTTATCCCGCTTGGTCCTTATACAATTATTCTGACCGGGATTTTTCTGATCATGGCCAGTCTTAGTATTATCTTTAATAAATATATAAAGGTTTCTACAATTCTCTTATCCATTCTATTATTGACGTTTATCCTTACGATTCATATTCCGGCACTGTTTGATCCGGCCAAATGGCAATTTGCATTGATCGAGTTATTGAAAGACACCTCCCTGCTGGGCGGTTCATTGATGATTGCCGGAATGATGTCCGAAAAAGAGAAGGAATAATATTTAATAAATTATTAAGTAATGAAAAAATTATTAGTTCTGTTATTGTTTGTGGGGTTGTTGTTGAACGCAGTTGCTCAGTTACCGATTAATCGCGAAGTTGAAATCGGTATTGTTGAGAAGCTTGGAGATACACTTCCACTGGATCTGAAATTTTTCAATGAAAAAAACGATACGGTTACCCTTGGCAGTATGATCACGAAGCCGACAATCCTATCTTTCGTTTATTTCGACTGCCCGGGACTGTGTAGTCCTTTACTTGATGGCATAGCAGATGTTATAAGCCGGATGGACATGTCACTTGGAAAAGATTTCAACATAATTACAATCAGTTTTAATACAAAGGACACGCCCGAAAAAGCAAGGCAAAAGAAGCTCAATTTTGTTCAGAAAATACAGGAAAAGGACCGTGCAAACTGGTTTTACCTGACCGGGGAATTGGGAAATATTCAAAAAATAACCGAAGCGGCAGGTTTTAGGTATAAACCTACCGGGCTCGATTTTGCACATCCGTCCACCATCATAATGATCAGTCCTCAAGGGAAGATAACGCGGTATCTTTATGGAATTACTTTTCTCCCCTTCGATGTAAAAATGGCGGTTGTTGAGTCTCAAAAAGGACTTGTCAGGCCCACAAGTAATAAACTTCTTGATTATTGCTTTGCGTACGACACACAAAGCAAGGCTTATACGCTGCAATTTACGCGGTTGATCGGTACTTTCATACTCATTATCGGGCTGTTTTTTGTAGCCTGGTTAGTAATAACTGCAAAGAGAAAATCACCAAAGCTCATAAAGGAATGAACTACAATTCGTCACCAACTGCTCCATTAAATTTCCTTAATCACAAGACCGGTCTTTGGTCGTGGTTAAGTTCTACCGACCATAAACGAATCGGACTGTTATATCTCTATTCTATCACAATATTCTTCTGTGCAGCAGCTGTTTTAGGGCTTTTGATGAAGATTGAGAAGTTCGCTCCGGGCGAAACCATCATGACCGCCCAGACCTACAACGGCATATTTACAATACATGGAATCATCATGATTTTTATTGTTGTGATCCCCGGGCTTGCTGCAGTATTTGGAAACATTTTGCTTCCCATAATGATTGGGGCAAAGGATGTTGCATTTCCAAAACTTAACCTTTTTTCGTGGTATGTTTATATTACGGGCGCCTGTCTTGGACTTTATTCCCAGTTTGCCAAAGGTCATGTACCAGATGCAGGATGGACCTTCTATGTTCCTTACAGCGCTGAGGTTAATTCGAATATTGTCATCGCACTCACTGCCGCTTTTGTACTTGGGTTTGCCTCCATCCTTACCGGTTTGAATTTTATCGTTACGATCCACCGAATGCGGGCCCCCGGAATGACATGGTTCCGGATGCCGCTTTTTCCCTGGTCGTTGTATGCCACTGCATGGATTCAGATTCTCGCAACTCCCATCATCGGGATTACTTTACTGATGGTGATTGCTGAGCGAACGCTTCAAATCGGATTCTTTGACCCGGCACTTGGTGGCGATCCTGTTTTGTATCAGCACCTTTTCTGGATCTATTCTCATCCGGCTGTCTATGTTATGATTCTGCCGGCTATGGGTGTGGTTTCTGAAATATTTCCTACATTCAGTCAGAAGCCAATTTTTGGTTATATGCCGATCGTCTTCTCGAGTTTAGCAATTGCCCTTGTCGGTTATTTTGTGTGGGGTCATCATATGTTTACATCAGGGATGAGTTACCAGGCACGATGGTTTTTTTCGCTGCTTACTTTTCTTGTAGCCATACCGAGTGCTATTAAGGTATTTAACTGGCTTTCAACAATGTATGGCGGATCTGTCGATCTTAAACCTCCGCTTCTGTATGCAATCTCATTTATTTTTCTTTTTACAATTGGCGGATTTACAGGGCTTACACTCGGCTCGTTGGCAACAAATATTCAGACGCACAATACCGATTTTGTGGTAGCACATTTTCATTATATTGTCTTCGGTGGGATGGGATTCGGTTTTTTTGCCGCCATTCATTATTGGTACCCAAAGATATACGGGAGGATGTATAACATCCGATGGGCAAATATTGCCTGGGCGATTCTATTTACCGGATTCAATGTCCTCTATTTCCCGATGTTTATTCTAGGACTTCAGGGGATGCCAAGACGTTATTTCGATTACGATCCAAAATTTCAGACCGGACAGATGATCTCCTCAATCGGTGCATTTATCCTTATTATTGGTTTGATTGGAATGATTTCGAACCTGGTTTACCATGTTCGTCGCGGGGCAATAGCACCGGCAAATCCATGGCATGGTGTTACACTTGAATGGCAGATTCCATCACCTCCTCCGCATGAGAATTTTGATGAAGTCCCTGTGATCACGCGCGATCCTTATGTTTTCGATAATCCTTATACAAAATAAAACAGCAGATTTATGTCGACAACCGAACATAGCGACTACATCGATAGTGATACAGGGAAAATGGGGATGTGGTTATTCCTTTTTACCGAACTCTTCCTCTTTGGCGGACTCTTTATCGTATATGCGGTGATGCGCACGAAGTATCCCGAAGATTTTCACCAGGCCGCACTCGAATTGAATGCCTTTATCGGAGCTACCAACACGGTTGTACTGCTTGTCAGTAGTATGACGGTAGCCATGTCCCTGACAGCGATCCAGAAGAACAAGCCGAATATTGCAATTGGTTTGATATTTATCACGTTAATCCTTGCCGGAGTATTTATGATGAATAAATATTTCGAATGGGGTCATAAGTTTTCGCTTCACCTCTACCCGGGTTCGGATGTAATGAAAACGCTTCCTCATGGTGAAATCATGTTTTTCGGGCTCTACTTTATGATGACGGGGTTACATGCTTTGCATGTGATCATTGGAGGCATACTCCTAACAATTGTCATGTTTAAATTGAAATCGGGAAAGATCAACCAGGAACACTATTTATTGCAGGAAAACGGGGCGCTCTACTGGCATCTTGTTGACTTAATCTGGATATTCCTTTTCCCTTTACTATACCTGATTACTTAATAAAAAGCTTTATTCGAATGAAGAACCACGACAATCATATTTCGAGCTATTCTCTGAACCTGACGGTGTTGCTTATTCTGCTTGTTCTGACAACTACCTCAGTTCTTGCGATAAAATTTCATTTTGGCGCTTTCACTGTAGCTGTGGCATTGATAATTGCATCTGTTAAAGCTGCCATTGTCCTCACCTATTTTATGCATCTCAAATTCGAAAATCTTTTGTTGCGCCTGATGGTGAGCGGCGTATTTCTCTTGTTCGCGATAGTTGTCGTGATCACATTTATTGATTATTATTTCAGATAATTCTCCAAACTATGGAAACAGCATTCTCCGGAGCATCTAATTTAGCCGAAGCCGTAGACCGTGCGTTTATATTCATCTTTTCGATTTCATTTATTATCACGATCGCAATAAGCGTGTTAATGATTTACATCGTTATCCATTTCTCACGCAAAAAGGTGAAAAATCCGAAGCAATTTACAGGAAATACAAAGCTTGAAATTGCCTGGACGATTATTCCTTTGATAATTGTTCTGATGATGTTTTACTATGGGAAAGTGGGATTTACACCCATGCGCGAAGTTCCTCCTGATGCCATGCCAATTACGGCAATAGGAAGAATGTGGGCATGGAGTTTCGACTACGGAAGCGGGAAGATTTCCAAAGATCTTGTCGTTCCGCTCAACAGAAATGTCAGGATGAATCTTTTATCGATGGATGTCAACCACGGTCTATTTATTCCGGCTTTCAGGGTGAAGGAAGATGTAATTCCCGGATACAAAAATTATCTTTGGTTTAGGCCCATCGTAAAAGGTGAGTTTGATGTGTACTGTACCGATTATTGCGGCCTGGCACACTCTGGTATGACTGCAAAAGTTATTGTGGTTGATAGTCTTGATTTTGAGAAATGGCTGGTCGATCTAAAGGCAACAGGAAATATTCCCGACCTTCCAGGACTTACGGTACTTAAAGGGAATGGTTGCCTTACCTGTCATTCCCTCGACGGCTCGAAAATTATTGGTCCGTCATTTAAAGGGCTATATGGCTCTAAAAGAGTAGTAATTACTGATCAGGGCGAAAAAACTGTCGATGCCTTCGACGATTATATTAAAAGGTCAATCTTAGATCCGAATGCTGAAGTCGTCAAAGGGTTTAATAAAGGGTTGATGCAGCCCTACAAGGATGTAATAAAAGGGGAAGATCTTGATAAAATTGTTGATTATTTTAGAAAATCGAGTGAGCAAAAATAATTTAAACCGGTATGTTTCTGTTTTAGTCAGATTGACAAGGATCAGACTATCGCTTATGGTTTCTATATCAGCCATGACGGGGTATTTTTTGACCAGTAGTTCACCAAAAGGTGCTTTGATGCTTATGTTTGGCGGTGTTTTTTTATTGGCGGCCGGAACCTCTGTTTTAAACCAGGTTCAGGAGTGTGGACAAGATGCATTGATGAAAAGAACTGTAAAGCGGCCAATTCCATCAGGTGAAATTTCGCGCCCGACCGCTTCACTAATTGCCGTACTACTGATCCTTTCCGGTACATTTTTGCTAAGTAGGAACGGTTGGTTGCCAATGGTGCTGGGGCTATCTAATATTGTATTTTACAACCTGATTTATACACCTTTAAAGACACGAAGTTGGCTTGCCATCATTCCGGGTGCGCTGGTTGGTGCAGTGCCTCCGCTAATTGGCTGGACATCGGCCGGGTTTTATATCTTCCATCCCAATGCAATTTTTGTAGCCATCTTTGTATTTCTATGGCAGATCCCTCATTTCTGGCTGCTGATGATTAAATACGGGAAAGAGTACGAATCAGCCGGATTCTCCTCCATTTCCAGAATGCTGAACGAGCGGCAGATCAAGTTGGTTGTCTTTTACTGGGGAGTGATCACCTCCTTGTTCCTGATGTTGTTCCCATTCTTCGGATTCAACTTTAAGCCGTTGCTGATCATTTTTTTAATCGGGATCAATTTTTCGTTTGTTGCTTTATTTCATCGGTTTCTTTTCCGGGACAGAAGTTCAAAAACCATCCGCAAAGCATTTATTTTAATCAATACTTATGCGATGGTGGTTTTTCTATTCCTGGTAATTAATGCTTTTATCTCCTGATTCTAACCAGGTGAAGCCAATTTACTTCTCTTTGGGACTTAGTTGCTGAACAATTTTAAACTCCGAAAGAAATTCTCCGGCAATAACTCTGACCACTGTATAAACGGGTATTGCGAGTATCATTCCGGGAATCCCAGCGATTCCTCCGGCCATCAGTATCACAAAAAAGATCTCAAGCGGATGGGCGTTTACGCTGTTGGAGTATATCACAGTCTGTAAAACCATATTATCGATAAACTGGACAACCATCACGACTATTACTACCCAGAACATGAGCGGTAGCGTTACTTCTGTAAAACTGGAATTCAGATTGTTTGCCACTGCGACGACAAGTCCGAACAATGCTCCGATCCATGGCCCGATATAAGGAATTACATTCAGTATTCCGGCAAAAACTCCCACCACAACAGCGTGTCCAAATCCCATTCCGGCCATCGTAAACCCAAATATCGATAAAACCATCACTCCCAGAACCTGAAACATCATTCCGATCATGTATCTTTTTAGGAGACTACCAACTTTATCCATCACCACCGAAACGCGCGATTCATATTTTACAGGCGCCAATACGAGAATCCAGTTTCCGAAAAGTCCCTCTTCTTTAAGAAAGAAAAACAATATAAAAGAAACGGAGAAGATCATCATGAAGAGATTTCCCAACACGGTGGCTACCGAGCCGAACACGCGGCTCACCTCACCAACGTTGAGAAATCCCTTCAATTGCGTTTCTATATAGGTTTCAAGATTTCCCTGAACGGGAATATTTGGTGCAAACTGGGGAAAACTAATCTTTAACTGATCTAATGCATTGTTGAGATAGGTAATGACCTCCTGTACATTGATAGAAGACAACTGATTAACTTCTGAAACCACCATAGGAATCAGGAACCCGAAAAAGCAGATCATGCCAAGCCAGAGCGTTATTAACGTGAGGAATGCGGCGGCTGATTTCCCGACACGAAACTTCCGGTATCTGATTTTCTGATACTTGCGCACAAGCGGTCGTCCAATCAATGCCAGAACTGCTGCGATGAGTATATAGGTCACGATGTAGCTGAAGTAGTACACGAGAAATCCGAAGAGTATGATTGCCAATGCTACAATGATGTTTTTAATCCGCTGATCCATATGATTGATAATTAGTTCAATTCAAAAATACACTTTATTTTGGATATTATGAATGCGCGAAACCTGCTTTCAAAAGTGAAGAAATATTGAAATTTAAATAGATCTCTTTTATTTTATACCCCGCCTTTTTTTGATTTGATATTGACCCACTTTCAACCTGTTGCTGTGATATCAGTATGTTTATGCCTGGAAAAATAAAATTTTCTGCTGAGGAAAGTTTTATTTCATAAGCATGAAATTATATTTTTATGCCCATGAAATTAAAATCGGATGCGCATGAAATTAAGAGTATATGGGCAGGGGATATACAAATGAAGACGTGCCGAAGGAATATTATTGCTTTTGGAATTTGGCAGATTTGATCATTTTTTTAATTCGCTTACCTGGTGTGAAAATAACTTTTGCCCCTTTTACGTCTGAGGCTTTAATTGCAGATGCTGTTGACTTACCCCCTGAACTTAAGCTGATACGAAGACTTCCCAACTCGCCAAGCCGCACAATTTCACCTTCTTCAAGCCGACTGATCGCCACATCCACAAGTGCATAGATGGCTGCGTGGACATCGGCACCACTTAAGGTCGATATTTTCTCAATCAATTGGGTGAGATCTTCAAGCGTCGTTGTCCCACTCACAACGGGTGCTGCATAAAACATTTTCTCGCCGCCGCCGGTAACTCCGGGTTGGCTTCTTTCGATTACTCTAAATTTAATGGTCATAATCTCAAAAATTTGAAAGTGAACAGCTATTGTGCTACTTGTTTGAAAATCCAATTAATACTTTAGAGGATTCCTTGCTTCATATTGCGCTAAGTTAGTTTATATTGCAAAGCTGTTCATGCAAATCTTTCAGAAATTCAAGATTTTTCAGTTGATATTTTCGGATTTTGCTGACGGCAAAGAATGAAACGAACAATCCAATAGTAAAACCTGCCATCATTCCATAAATTGATTCAGCGTTCCTCATTACTTCCAGAAACGGTTTGTATTCGTAATAGACATGAATTGACAACATTATCATTGCCACCAGAACCGGGATCAGGACGATATACAATTTGCTGTACTTGCCCAATAACCATCCCGACAATAATTTGATTCTTTGTTCCAGCAATTCTTTTAAAGGAAGGTTGTATTTGTTGCCTTGTAATTTATTCAGCGAAACAAAGGAAAAAACCACGGCAGAAAGGGTTATTACACAAAGGATCAAATTATTGGTTTGATAGATCAGATCTCCCTGTCGATTAAAAGCGGTAAAGATCAGAAACGCGATCAATCCGATGGCTGTCACGATATCAAGGCTAATGATGAATATGAATTTATTCATCGTCTTGCGGCATTTTGCAGTAAGATATTGATTCAGTTCATCTGTTGTTTTGCGATTAATCTCAGCATCAATATTTATCCACGTATTTTTTAACTCGTTATCTTTCATGACTCAAATTTTGTTTTAGTGCTTCTTTGGCCCTGTTAATCCGTACCCCGACATTCGACTTCGAAATGCCGAGGATTTCAGCGATCTCGTCGTAACTTTTTTCTTCAAGGTATAAAAGCATAATTGATTTATCGATCTCATTTAGATTGTAAATAGCCTGGAGCAATCTCCGGGAGGTCTCACTGAATGACAGTTTTTCGATAAGGTCAAACTTATCAATCGATTCGGGTAGCTTTTCGCGATACTCAATCCATGATTCTTTCTTCAATCTCGAAATTGATGTATTGATTGAAACCGCATAAATCCATGATCCAATGCTGTTTTTGTTCTGTAATTTTGGGAAGGACTTCCAAAGCTGATAAATGATCTCCTGGAGATTGTCTTCCCTGTCCGGTTTATTCCGGAAGTAGATAAGATTGACTTTATGTAAGATCCCTTGATAGTTTGAAAGTATTTCAAGAAATTCTTCCTTCAATGATTTCATGATTAAGCGCTTTCTAATAAAGTAAGACGAAGAGGAGATTTATTACAAAAAAACTGAATTCTTATTAAATTTGCGTCTATGACAGTTCAGAAAAATCATCGGCTGATTGCCGAACGACTTGGCATCAACATCAGGCAAATAGACAATACGATCACATTACTCAACGAAGGTGCGACGGTTCCTTTTATTTCGCGATACCGCAAAGAAATGACGGGCAGTCTGGATGAGGTCGCCATCGGAAATATTAAGGAGGCGATTGAACAACTCGATGAGCTCGACAAGCGAAAGGTGACCATTCTCAAGACAATCGGTGATCAGGAACTGCTCACCCCCGAATTACAATCAAAGATAGAGCTTTGCTACGATCTGAATGAACTCGAGGATATCTATCTTCCTTATAAACCCAAAAGGAGGACACGGGCTACCGTGGCACGTGAGAAAGGTTTGGAACCCCTCGCCAAATTGATTTTTAAACAATATGAACCGGATCCGGAGAGCCGTGCAATTCAGTTTTTGAATGACGCAGTCCCCGATGTAAACGAAGCACTTGCAGGGGCACGTGATATTATTGCAGAATGGATCAATGAAAATCAAAACGCGCGCACGATTGTCCGAAACGAGTTTCTGCGCGAAGCTGTGATTTCTTCGCATGTGGCGAAAGGGAAAGAGGAAGAAGGGATAAAATTCCGCGATTACTTCGATTCAAGCGAGCCCGTTAAACGCTGTCCTTCACACCGTTTATTGGCCATGAAAAGGGGAGAGAAAGAGGGTTTTCTGAAATTGGGAGTTGCTCCCGATGAAGAGAAAACAATTGCAGCATTGGATCACTATTTTGTGAAAAGCCGTAACGACAGTGGTGTACAAATATCGTTGGCGGTGAAAGACAGCTATAAACGGTTGCTGGCGCCAGCCATAGAAACCGAGGTTTTTGGCACTTCAAAATCAAAGGCCGATGCTGAGGCGATCAGGGTGTTTGCCGAAAACCTGCGGCAGTTGCTTCTTGCTGCACCTCTTGGACAAAAGAGGGTTTTGGCGCTCGATCCCGGCTACCGGTCTGGCTGTAAATTAGTTTGTCTCGATGCACAGGGAAACCTGGTTCATAATGAAACGATTTATCCACATCAGCCGCAGTCGGAGGTGAGCCAGTCGATACGGAAAGTTTCGGCACTTGTAAGTACTTATAAGATTGATGCAATTGCAATAGGGGATGGTACTGCCAGTCGCGAGACAGAAGCCTTTATCAAGAAGATTACATTTGACCGGCCTTTGCAGGTATATGTGGTGAGTGAAGATGGCGCATCGATCTATTCTGCCTCGAAAGTGGCTCGCGATGAATTTCCCCAGTTTGATGTCACTGTGCGGGGCGCCGTTTCAATCGGTCGACGTCTTATGGATCCATTGGCAGAATTGGTGAAAATTGAAGCCAAATCGATTGGTGTAGGGCAATACCAGCACGATGTTGATCAGAAGCTATTGCAGAAAGGACTCGACACGGTAGTGGAATCGTGTGTGAACCTTGTTGGGGTTAATGTCAATACAGCAAGCAGCCATCTTCTCAACTTTGTGTCGGGCTTAGGTCCTTTGGTCGCTCAGAATATTGTGGACTACCGCAAAGAGAATGGGCCGTTTACTTCACGCACCGAGTTGAAGAAGGTCGCAAGAATGGGACCAAAAGCATTTGAGCAATGTGCCGGATTTCTCCGCATTCCGGGCGGTATCAATCCGCTTGATAATTCGGCTGTTCACCCGGAGCGATATCCATTGGTTAGTAAAATTGCGGCCGACAGGAAATGCAAGGTGGAGGAATTGATCGGATTGGAAAATCTAAAGTCAGAAATCATTGCCGAAAAATACCTGAGTAAAGAAGTTGGCCTTCCGACTTTAAATGATATCCTTGCAGAACTTGCAAAACCAGGTCTCGACCCGCGATCAGGGATCAAAGTGTTTGAATTTTCCGATGGGGTATATTCAATGAAGGATTTGCTGCCAGGTATGGTGCTCCCTGGAATTGTAACAAATATTACGCGGTTCGGTGTCTTTGTTGATGTGGGTGTAAAACAGGATGGATTGGTCCATATTAGTGAATTGGCCAACCGTTTTGTGAGCGATCCATCTGAAGTCGTTAAGCTTCACCAGCATGTCAAAGTGAAAGTTCTTGAGGTGGATATTCCCCGGAAACGAATTGCTTTTTCAATGAAACAGGCGGAGTAATTCCGGAGCTAATCTATTAATTATGTTGTGACGCAATAAGGAAGAGTCCGTTGTCGATATACATTAATTCCTTTGAATAGAATATCAAATTGTCTGAAAAAAATAGTTGTTCAGCAATTGATGGATATTTTTTGAAGGAGAATAAGAAATAGATTTTGATCGAAAACAGAAACAATTGTTTGAAATTTACAGCCAAAAGAAAGCCTTCACCTGATCATAGTGAATGCTTTCTTTTTAGTCAACAACATTGAATATCAGTTTAACTCTCCGATTTTTTGTCAAGAATAAGCATGTCTCCTACAACAATTTCGGAGATAAAGTGGGTCTCGCCGTTTTTATCTTCATACGAGCGGTTGGTAAGTTTTCCCTCAATCGCCACTTCCATCCCTTTCTTCAGATATTTCTCGGCATATTCGGCATGTTTATTCCATGCAACTAATTTGTGCCAGGTTGTTTCTGATTTTTTGTTCCCATCATGATCACGATAGTCTTCATTGGTGGCGACTGAGAAATTTGCCACAGATTTTTCGCTATCCAACTTTCTAATTTTTGGGTTGTCGCCCAGGTGGCCGATAAGCCTGACACTGTTTCTTAGTACATTCATGGTTACAACTTTTTAAATTAATAAACAAAAATTTTATAACGCAAAATTAACATGGTTTTATTCTGACAATCGTATGATAACCGGATGCTTACGTTTATTTTCGAAAATAACCGGATAAAACCGGTTAAAATCGGATATATTTTTGTACATTAGTGAACTAAAACCAAAAGCAGTTTTCCTATCTGACGATTTTGGGACTAGACTATGTATAACCTCCTGAATGATATGTTATGAGTGATCGCAAATGCCTTGAATGTTATGAGCAACTGAGAGGTCGGGCTGACCAAAAATTTTGTAATGATCAGTGTCGGAGTGCCTATAATAACCGACAGCTTATTGATTCTAATAAAGTAATCAGATCTGTCAACCGCCTTCTTAAAAAGAACTATTCTATCTTAACCACACTCAATCCGGAGGGAAAAACGACTGTTCTTCTGAACGATCTGCAAAAAAAAGGCTATCGGTTCGACTATTTTACGTGTACATACCTTGCACGAAATAGTCGGATCTACTATTTTTGCTATGATATGGGTTATTGCGAACTCGAGAATAATAAAGTGGTTCTTGTCAGACGCGATCTGAACGGAGATCTGGTGGTTCCCAAAAACGTTTTGCAAAAGACAAATTGAATATCAGGCAATTTCGCAATTTGAAAATGGGTTATATTAACATACCCGGCAATTGGAACGGGTTTGAAAACTGAGACGCTGGTCCGATTGCTATTCTTTTTTAGCTTCAATATCCTTAAAAATTAAAAACCCACTGAATTTCAGCGGGTTTAAATATTCTGGGTGATTTTCATCAATTATCAAACCGGACTTTCTAACTCTTCAAGCGGAGTTGCAATATCTTTATCGACCAAAATTCTACCGCAATACTCGCAGACAATAATTTTCTTTCTCGAAGCAATATCCAATTGGCGTTGTGGTGGAATCTTATTAAAACAACCACCACATGCGTCACGCTGAACGGTTACTACTGACAGTCCGTTGCGGGCATTCTTGCGAATACGGTTAAAGGCCATCACAAGACGATCCTCAATCAGACTTTCAATTTTGGTCACTTTACTTCTTAATTTCTCTTCCTCAACCGCGGTTTCAGCAGTAATTTCCTGTAACTCCTTTTTCTTTCTGATCAGATCTTCTTCGCGCTCTTTCAGCAGTTTCTCTGAAGAATCAGCAGATTCGGTTTTTGATTTGATTTCAATCGTAAACTCACGAATCTTTTTTTCAGAAAGTTCAATTTCGAGTGTCTGAAACTCAATCTCTTTCGAAAGAGAATCGAATTCGCGGTTATTTCGAACGTTTTCTTGCTGCTCTTTATATTTATCGATTTTGACCTTCGATTCTTTTATTTCAGTCTTTTTATTACCAATGGCGAGGTTCAACGTTTTGATTTCGTCGCTGTAATTGGTAAGGCGTGTCTTTAGTCCGATAATCTCATCTTCGAGGTCCTGAACTTCCAAAGGAAGCTCACCACGTAAAGTGTTGATCTTATCTATCTCTGATGCAACGGTCTGAAGCTCGTAGAGCATCTTAAGTTTCTCCTGAACAGAAACCTCTTTTCCTTCGGGCGATTTAATATTATTTACTGGCATATACTGAAATTTACAATTTTGTTACCTCTGACAAAGATACAATACAGGGTTCGATTTTACTTCCGATAAACGGAGTGCAAAGTTAGGGAATTTTTTTATAAGTATTTCATAAAAAAGCTCCTTCGTGAACTGTTCACTTTCGTAGTGTCCAATATCGGCTACGATGATTTTTTCTTCCGCTTCAAAAAAATCATGGTACTTCATGTCGGCAGTTACAAAGATGTCAGCACCGGCGGCAATCGCAGCGGGTAGAAGGAAACTACCTGAACCGCCACAAACAGCAACTTTCTTCACGGGTTTGCCTAATAAATAAGTATGCCGGATTGAACTGCATCCGAATATATCCAGCAATCGCGAAAGAAAATCAATTTCATTTTCGGCTCCCGGAAGTTCTCCGATCATCCCTGAACCCACTTCGGGTAAAGTATTTTCGAGTGGATAAAGGTCATAGGCCACCTCCTCGTACGGATGTGATTTAAGTAAAGCATTGATTACGGCATTTTTAGAATGCCTGAAAAGAATTGTTTCGAAGCGGGCTTCTTTTTCGAAATGAAATTCGCCTTTTTCTCCAACATATGGATTGGTATCGTCGCTGCCTCTGAATGTTCCCAATCCTTCTGAGCTGAAACTGCATTTGTCGTATTTCCCAATCTCCCCGGCACCCGCTGCAAAAACTGCTTCACGAACTTTATCAAGGTGATCTTCCGGAATAAATGTAACCAGTTTAAGGAGCTGTTCTTTTGCAGGAGCGAGAATCCGGGTGTTTGTCAAACCAATCTTTTCGCAGATTTTTGAATTTACTCCTCCCATTACACTGTCGAGATTCGTGTGTGCAGCATAAATTGCTATGTCGTTTTTAATTGCTTTAATCACACAGCGTTCGACAAACGAATTTCCGTTGAGTCTTTTTATCCCTTTAAAAAGGATCGGGTGATGTGAAATAATGAGTTCGCATCCGACTTCAATGGCCTCGTCAATTACAGCCTCGGTGACATCAAGTGTAATAAGTGCTGAGGTGATAATCGTTTCCGGATCGCCGATGATGAGCCCTGCATTGTCATACGATTCCTGATAGGCTGGAGGGGCAACAGACTCAAGATAACTGATGATCTCCCTGATGGTCATGGTGAATGAAATTATTGTAATACAGTTAGAAAGGATAACTTGGAAAAATGAATAGCCGTGATATCAAATCACAACTCATCTTTTATCTCGAGCAGGTAACTTTTGATCATCTGCAATTTTTGCACAATCTCAAAAGTGTTTTCTGTCTCTTCTTTGTTCTCTTTTATTTTGGTTTTCGCCCCTTTAAGGGTCATTCCGCGTTCCTTGACCAGGTGATTTATAAGAGAAAGATGGTCAATATCTTCCTGGGTATAAAAACGGTCTCCCTTTTTATTTTTGAAAGGTTTGATCGTATCGAACTCTTTCTCCCAGAAACGCAATGTTGACGGGGCGAGTCCAAACTTCCCGGCGACCTCGCTAATGGAATAGTAATGCTTTTCTGATTTCGGTTCTTTGAATGCCACGGTTATTGATTTTTAGTCGAAACTTTGTCCCATATTTGAAGAAATGCTGATCATCTTCTCGTATTCAAGAGGTGTGAGATCCTGGAAATAATAGTTTTGAGGATTTACTTTTGTTCCATTTTTACTTACCTCGTAATGTAAATGAGGAGCAGTTGATGTTCCTGTACTTCCGACAAAGCCAATTATATCTCCACGATTTACCTTTTGCCCAACCTGAACATTGATTCTGCTTAAATGGGCGTAAAAGGTCTCGTAGCCAAAGCCATGATCAATCACGACAGTATTGCCATAGCCTGCTTCGCGCGTGGCCGATTTAATCACCCCAATTCCTGTGGCAAAAACATCGGTTCCTGTCGCAGCAGTAAAATCCATGCCATAATGGAAGCGCGGAATCTTATAGATCGGATGTATCCGCATCCCCCAACCAGAGGCTGTCTGTTTCAGATCCCTATTCGATACAGGCATTATAGACGGCATGCTTGCAATCATTTTCTCTTTGTTCATCGCCATTTTGGCCACCTCATCATACGATTTTGCCTGAACAAAAACCTGTTTGGAAAGGATATCAAGTTTTTTGGTAGTGTTGATAATCAACTCAGAATTATCCATTTCCTCGAGTTTTGAATAACGGTTTGCACCCCCAAAACCTGCCATTCTTACCGAAGAGGGGATGGGTTCTGCTTCAAAAATCACCCTGTAAATATTGTCATCACGATTCTGAATGTCTTCAAGTACCTTAGTAACTTTCTCGAAGTCCTTGTTCATCAGATTGTATTGCGAAAGCAACTGCTCATTTTGCCGTTTCAGCCTTTTGGTTTGAGGGGGATCAAAAAACTGGAGGAAAATAAAGAAAAATATCATTCCCGAGGCCAGGCCAGTTGACACATAACCGAGCATCTTACTCACAAGAGTTTTGATGTTTCGTTCAATTTTGTCAAAGCTGAGGGTGTCGGGATTGAATCTGTAATTGGTTTTACCCATCTATATATCTCTTTTATTTTGATTCTCTATGGCCAAAATTAGCGAAATAATCTAATTTTGCAACGTTTTAAGAAAATCAGTTTCGTCTAAAGGGTTGCAAATCTATCAAAATAATCCTTTTTTCAGCCCATGGTTCAATTCTGGATATTGATTTTAAAGGTTTTTTAACACATTATTTTTATGAATTCAAAACAGATACGTCAAACATTTCTCGACTTTTTTGCTTCCAAAGAACATGAAATTGTACCCTCAGCGCCTATGGTTGTCAAAAATGACCCGACCCTGATGTTTACGAATGCCGGGATGAACCAGTTTAAAGATATTTTTCTTGGTAATTCGCCTGCAAATCATCCGCGTGTTGCTGATACACAGAAATGTCTGAGAGTCTCCGGAAAGCACAACGACCTCGAGGAAGTGGGTCACGATACGTATCATCACACGATGTTTGAGATGCTTGGCAACTGGTCATTTGGCAACTATTTTAAGAAAGAAGCGATCGACTGGGCCTGGGAATTGCTGGTTGATGTTTATAAAATTCCGGTAGATAAGTTGTATGTGACTATATTTGAAGGCGATGAAAAAGATGGTGTTCCGATGGATACCGAAGCGCATGATTTGTGGTTCAAATACCTTCCGGAAGATCGCATCCTGAAAGGGAATAAAAAAGACAATTTCTGGGAAATGGGCGATTCGGGTCCATGCGGACCTTGTTCTGAAATTCATGTCGACATCCGTAACGAGGATGAAAAGGCAGTCATTGCCGGACGTGACCTTGTCAATGAAGGTCATCCCCAGGTGATCGAAATCTGGAACCTCGTTTTTATCCAGTTTAATCGCAAAGCCAATGGCCAGCTTGAAGAACTCCCTGCAAAACATGTTGATACAGGAATGGGATTCGAACGTTTGTGCATGGTGATCCAGGGAAAACAATCGAACTACGACACCGATGTGTTTCAGAATGTGATTACTGAGATTGCCTACCTTGCCGGTAAAAGATATGGAACCGACGAAAAAGCGGATATCGCGATGCGCGTGATTGCCGATCACCTGCGCGCCATTTCATTTGCGATTACGGATGGCCAATTACCTTCGAACAACAAAGCCGGTTATGTCATTCGCCGTATTTTACGGCGCGCCGTGCGTTACGGTTATACTTTCCTTGGCTTTAGAAAGCCATTTATTCATCAGTTGGTTAAGGTATTGACGGAGAATATGGGGGGCGCATTCCCCGAACTGATCAAACAACAGGAACTTGTGGTGAACGTGATCCGTGAAGAGGAGGACTCTTTTCTGCGTACACTCGAAACCGGAATCAAGTTGCTTGATACAATTATAGAAGATACCAGGAAGAAAAACGGGACTGAAGTGAATGGCGATGTTGCTTTTGAACTATACGATACATTTGGATTTCCCCTTGATCTCACCGAACTGATTCTTCGTGAACAAGGACTAACTGTAAACCGTGCAGGGTTCGAGCTGGCGATGGAGGGACAAAAAAACCGTTCAAGAAGTGCTACACAGCTCGAAACAGGCGACTGGATTGAGTTACAACAATCAGCGGGTGATGGATTTGTAGGATATGATACACTTGAAACTAAAGTAAAAATTAACCGTTACCGGAAAGTGAAAGGTAAGAAAGGGGAGTTCTTCCAGTTGGTTTTCAACACCACCCCATTTTATGCCGAATCGGGAGGCCAGGTTGGCGATTCAGGTACAATTGAAGCCGATGGCAAAAAAATCGAAATCTTCGACACCGTGAAGGAGAATAACCTGACGGTTCATCTTTCAAAGGAACTGCCGGATCATCCTCAGGCAACTTTCACGGCTGTTGTTAATATGAAAAACCGCAGGCTTACAGAGAATAACCACACTGCAACGCATTTACTCGATCACGCTTTGCGCGAAATACTCGGAACGCATATTGAACAGAAAGGCTCGCTGGTATCGCCCGATTCACTTCGTTTCGACTTTAATCATTTTCAAAAAGTTACAGAAGAGGAGCTTGCACGAATTCAGGTGCGTGTAAATGAGCTGATCCGTGCCAACGATAAACGCGACGAACATCGCGAAGTACCAATTGCCGAAGCCGAAAAAATGGGCGCCATTGCTTTATTCGGAGAGAAATACGGCGATCTGGTCCGGGTGATTAAATTTGGCGAATCGGTAGAATTGTGTGGCGGTTGTCATGTTGAATCGACCGGAACAATCGGACAATTTGTAATCCTTTCCGAAGGGTCAATTTCGGCAGGTGTACGTCGTATTGAGGCGATCACTGCCGATAAAGCCGACGAGTATATCAGCAATCATTTAAAATCGCTCAAAGAAGTTTCCGCTTTATTCAATAATCCGGCTGATCTGAAAGCTGCAGTGGAAGAATTATTTGTCAAATTTAATGCACTCAACAAACAGGTTGAGGCCTTCGAAAAGGAGAGTGCCGGAAAGATGAAAAAGGAACTTCTTCTTAAAGTTGAAACGATCAACGGAATTAATTTCCTTGCGCAGCAGTTAAATGTTGACAACGCCGCGATCATCAAGGATATTGCCTTCCAGTTAAAAGGTGAAATTGATAATCTTTTTCTTGTGCTTGCTGCTGAAATCGATGGCAAAGCAAACGTTCATGTGATGATTTCTGAAAATCTCGTCAAAGAGCGCGGGTTGAATGCCGGAACAATTATCCGGGATCTTGCCAAAGCAGTCAATGGAGGCGGTGGAGGACAAGCATTTTATGCAACGGCCGGGGGTAAAGAACCTTCAGGAATTCCGCTTCTGTTAACGAATGCAAGGAAATTAATCTGATAGATCATCAAGCAGAATTGAGGGTCAAATAGATAAAATGCCCTTCCAGGAAGATAAAATAGCTCTCCGGAAGGGCATTTTGCTGTTCGTTTCAGATAAAAGTTATAGCCCCATTTATGATTGCTTCTAGCTTTTGTAGTTTGGATCTTACTGAGTATGGGATTGATTTGTCATTATATATTGATTATATTTGTCAAGGTAATGCAAAATAACAATGGGGATTCAAAAGGTTTATATTGACACTTCAGTACTTGGCGGTTATTTTGACAAAGAATTTGATGTTGTTACCCGAAGACTATTTGACGAGTTTAAAAAAGGAGAATACCAGGTCGTAATCTCCAACGTGACCGAGGGTGAATTGCTTAATGCGCCAGAGTACGTAAGAACTTTGTTGAATGATTTGAGTGTTGAATATGAAGTAATCGCATTGACCGATGATGCAGTAAATCTGGCATTAGAATATATTAAGGAAAATGTGGTTGGTCTGACGAGTTATGACGATTGTTTGCACATAGCAATTGCGACCATCTCAAGACTGGATTTATTGGTAAGTTGGAATTTTAAGCACATTGTAAATATCAAAAGAATCCGGGGATATAATGGAATTAATATTAAAAATGGCTATCCTCCAATTGAGATCCGTTCACCTAAAGATTTGATTGATTATGAAAACGACTAATGATTTTGATTGTGTAAAGATGATGCGAGATATTCGGGATAAAGTAAATTCAGAGATTGTTAAAATGGATTCAGCCCAGATTATTGAGTATTTCCGCAAAAAATCAGAGGAATATAAAAGCAAATATGGTCAGCCGGAAATAAAGTCTCATACATAAAGTGACTTTCAGCGATTTTGCCTGTTTAGCTCCTACCTGCTTGATTTGTAACAACGGAAGTATCATTGTACACCAGAATACCAACTGCAATCATTCACCTTATTAAAGAAAACCACATCAACACGATCACCTAATTCATTATTTGGATTAAAATACTTTTGCAAAGGCCAGTGAACAAACACCGGCCTTCGTTTTTTATTCTATTTTAGCAATCTAAAATTTATCAGAATGAAGAGTTTTTTTAAGTTCCTTTTCTCAGTATCAACAGCCGGATTTCTGTTGCTTTTATTTGCCTTCGCTTTGGGCTTCGCCACGTTTGTGGAGAATTCCTATGGCGTGGAAGCAGCCCGTTCGATGGTTTACAACTCTTGGTGGCTTGAATTGATCATGCTGTTACTCACGGTAAATATGATTGCCAATTTTATCACCTATAAGATGTATAAGCTTCAGAGGCTTACGATGGGTATTTTCCATCTCGCTTTTATACTTGTCATTATTGGTGCCGGCGTAACCCGCTACTTTGGAAGCGAGGGTTCGATGCACATCCGCGAAGGTGAGACTACAAATACGATTGTTTCGGCCGAGATTAAATTCAATCTGGCAGCTGAATATCAGGGAGCACAACAGCAATTGTCCAAACCAGCAAAATTCAAAGCTGGTTCCGGCGATCAGCTTTCAGGTAAAATCGTAATTGGAGGTAAAGAGATCGCGGTAAAATCGGTCAATTATATTGTCGATGCGCAACGTAGTGTTGAAGCCGATGCCAAGGGCGAACCAATTATTGAACTGGTTTATTCGCAAAATGGCGCTATGCAGACTGAATTACTTCACGTTGGACAGGTGATCACTGCAAATGGGATTACGGTTGGTTTTAATAATGAAGCAATTGTCCGTTTTAATTTCAAGGGTGATTCGCTGAAGATCATTTCTAAAGACAGCATTCGTACGATGGATATGCAGGGGAAGGATGCGCTTGTGTTTCCGGCCGGCACTGAAATTGCCTGTCCTGAGAAAGTAATATACAGAACTGCCGGTACCGCACTCGTCGTTAAAAAGTTTTTACCTGCTGCCAAGGCAGTAGCTGCTGCCGGTAACGGAACACCTACGGGCGAAAATGCGCTGATTGTACAATTAGGTGAGACCGGAAAACAACAATTGGTCACGCTCTGGACCTCGCAGATGAATGAAACCCCAAAATATTCAGGCACCTACGAAGGGGTGAATTACAAAATGTGGATCGGGCCCGAAGAGACTGTTTTACCTTTTTCGTTGAAATTGAATGATTTTGTCCTGGCAAGGTATCCTGGTTCAAATAGTCCTTCGTCGTACGAAAGTCATATTACACTTACCGATAAGGAGCTGGGATTGAACGAAGACCATAAAATATTTATGAATAACGTATTAAAACACAGGGGATATCGCTTTTATCAATCGTCATACGATCCCGATGAAAGAGGTACCATTCTTTCCGTCAACAAGGATCTTGCCGGAACAACACTTACTTATTTAGGTTATTTCTTTTTATTCCTGGGAATTCTGTTATCGATTTTTAATCCGAAGAGTCGTTTCTATGAATTGATGAAACGCGCATCTGTGGGAACTACACTGGTGGTGATCTTTCTGTTGCAAAGTGCTTTTACAGCTGGTGCCGCCGTACCTCAGCCTGTTTCGCCGAAAATAGCGAGTGAGTTTGCCAAAGTTTGGATACAAGGGCACGACGGGCGTATAAAACCCTTCAGTACATTGGCCTATGAGGTGGTGATGAAGGTAGCGCGTGAGGAATCGCTGGATGGTCAGGTGCCCGAACAGGTTGTACTCGGAATGTCGGCAAATCCGCAGGCATGGCAGCAGGTAGAGATGATTGCCATCTCTGATGATCAGATTCTTGCAAAGTTGGGTCGCACAAGCGGAAAAGCATCCTTTAATGATTTCTTCGATCAGCAGGGAAACTATAAATTGGTAAATGATGTGCAAATCGCCTACGGGAAAAAACCGGCCGAGCGAAAACTTTACGACAACAACGTGATTAAAATTGATGACCGGCTCAATGTCGTTTACCAGGTTTATCATGGTGATATGTTGCGTTTTTTCCCGTCTCCCAATGCTGCTGACCAAACATGGTATGCTCCCATCGGACCGCTTCCTGCTAATTTTGGTGCCGACTCGGTATTTGCAGCCCATGCCTTCCCGGCATTTTTAGAGGTACTTCGGAGTGGAAATCAGCAAGCGAGCCTTCAGGCTGTTACCGGAATCATCAATTACCAGCAACAACATGGTTCGGCACTGATTCCTGGTAAAACAAAACAACAGCTCGAAATTCTTTACAATCACGTGAATGTTTTTAAAGATCTTTCGGGGTGGTATGTACTTCTTGGTTTTGTGTTGCTTGGATTTTTCTTTTACGCTTTGTTCACAGGAAAGCCTTTACTAAAAAAGGCGGTCAATTATACAGTCCTTGGTTTGTTTATTGGTTTTCTGGCACATACTTCCGGCTTAATCATCCGCGGATATGTTTCGGGCCATATGCCATGGAGCAACGGATACGAGTCGATGATCTATATTGCCTGGGCGGTTATGCTGGCTGGTCTTATTTTTGCCCGACGTAATCCGATGGTGCTCGCGGCAGCATCCATTCTTTCGGGGCTCACCCTTTTTGTGGCCCAGATGAGCTGGCTCAACCCCGAAATCACCAATCTTGTACCCGTACTTAAATCATACTGGCTCACCATCCATGTGGCTATTATCACCGCCAGTTATGGTTTTGTAGGGGTAAGTGCAATTCTGGGGATGATCAATCTGTTGATGACAGCTTTTCAAAATTCGACAAACCAATACCGGATCAAGGCGACAGTAGCGCAACTGACATTGATTCTTGAAGCAGCCATGATCCTTGGACTCTACTTTCTGACGATTGGTACATTCCTTGGTGGTATTTGGGCCAACGAATCGTGGGGTCGTTACTGGGGATGGGATGCAAAAGAGACCTGGTCGCTTGTGACAATCCTTGTTTATGGTTTCATTACCCATATGCGGCAAATCCCAGGATTTAAAGGATGGTTTGCGCTTAACCTGGCTGCTGTTGTCGGACTGTTGTCGGTATTGATGACCTACCTGGGTGTGAATTACTACCTGTCGGGATTACATTCTTACGGAAGCGGCGAAGGATTACAGTTTCCGTTTGGCGTAATCGTACTCTTTGCAGCAATCGGCATCATTGCTTTTGTAGCGAAGAAGAAAGATGATAAATTCAAGACGTTAACGAAATAAAAAGTTCGCGGAACTCAGCCATATTTGCCCCGACAGGTTTTCAGAATCTTTCGGGGCTTTTTGCGTATTAGATTGCCAATTGTCAGCCACTCTTCTTTCGACATCGACTCTATTGAATGAAAATGCCTGTCGGAGAATCGGTGTCGACTCTTTTAGTGACAAAAAGGTCTTTTGAAGATACAAAGCCGACTCTTTTTCATTAGACGGCGACTTTTATTTTATATATGCTAGATAGAGGGATTATTCCGGTGAAAAAAGATTGGTGAAATATCGAATTTGTTTAATTTCGTTGGATCATAAATCCAACTTCTGTGAGGCGCCATTAGCAAATACGCTCCTCGACAGTTTTGAGCAGTGAAAAAATGCTTAAAACAACTGGGGTACTTTGTACCTACTCATGAACCAATGGATGAAATACAAGTGATACTATACATCTAAATTATGAGCAACATTAAATTATTTGAGAGCAAACAAATACGTTCAATTTGGAATGAGAAAGATCGTAAATGGTACTTTTCAGTTCAAGATGTTGTCGAAGTGTTAACGGACAGTGCGGATGTTAAGCAATACATAAAAAAAACGCTGAGCCGTGATGAAATGCTTAAAAGCAACTGGGGTACAATTTGTACCCCAGTTGAAATGAAAGCTGCGGATGGTAGAAGACGAAAGATACAAGCGGCTGATGCAAAAGGCCTATTGCGCATCATTCAATCTATTCCTTCGCCAAAAGCTGAACCTTTTAAACTTTGGTTAGCTCAAGTTGGCTCCGACAGATTAGATGAAATTGAAAATCCAGAGATTGCTGCCAAACGAACAAGAGAATTATATAAGCTAAAAGGTTATTCGGATGACTGGATTGAAAAGCGAATGCGAAGTATTGCTATTCGTGAGGAATTGACAGAAGAATGGAAAAACAGAGGCGTCAAAGAGGAAATAGAATATTCAATACTCACTGCCGAAATTTCAAAAGCAACGTTCGGGTTGACACCTTCCGAGTATAAAAAAGTGAAAGGACTGAAAAGCCAAAACCTGCGTGACCATATGACTGACCTTGAACTGATTTTTTCGATGTTAGGAGAAGCTTCAACCAAAGAAATTGTTACAAACACAGATCCTAAAGGATTTGAACCGAACAAAAAAGCAGCAAAAGCCGGTGGAAAAATTGCCGGTGATGCAAGGAAACAACTTGAGCTAAAATCGGGAAAGAAAGTAGTCACAAGCGCAAACTATTTGCCGGAATCCCAAAAGAAAGGTATTAAACAGAAAAAAACTGAGGAATAAAAATAAACAAAAATGAAAACCACCATCTTTTTCGCAATCCTGCTCGCAGTTCTTTTATCAGGAACCGTTCATGCTCAAAACTTCGACAAGGCAAAAATGGATCAGTTGTTCGATGTGCTTGACCAAAAAGAGAAGGCAATGGGTAGCTTAACGCTGTCGAAAAACGGGAATGTGATCTATAGCAGGGCAATCGGCTACAGTTCAATAACCGATGCCGCCAGGCAACCATCCACAACCCTGACCAAATACAGGATTGGTTCAATTAGCAAGATGTTTACAACCACAATGATTTTCCAGCTTGTCGAAGAGGGGAAATTAAAACTCTCAGCAACTTTGGATACTTATTTCCCCAAACTGCCGAATGCAAACAAAATTACAATTGCTAACTTATTGAATCATCACAGCGGGTTGCATAATTTCACAAACGATCCGGAGTATTCCGGTTATATGACACAACCGAAAACCCAGGATGAAATGCTTGCTATATTTGCAAAAAGCAAGGTTGATTTTCAGCCAAATGAAAAAGGAGAATACAGCAACACCAACTTTGTTGTCCTGGGATTTATTGTTGAAAAGATCACCAAACAGTCGTATTCAATTAACCTGAAGCAAAGAATCACGTCCAGGATTGGGCTTTCAAACACATACTATGGTGGCAAGACCAATCTGAACAACAATGAATGTTTTTCTTATCAGTTTGCCGCTAACTGGAAGCAAATGCCTGAAACAGATATGAGCATTCCCGGCGGAGCAGGTGCGGTTGTGTCAACGCCTACCGATCTCACTAAATTTATCGAGGCGTTATTTTCGTTGAAACTTATTAAGCAGAGCAGTTTAGACCAAATGAAAACGATTACGGATGGCTATGGAATGGGGATGTTTCAAATACCATTCTACGATCTGAAAGCCTGGGGACACAACGGGGGCATCGATGGCTTTGGCTCGAACCTGGCTTATTTCCCTGATGATGGTTTAGCCATCGCCTATTGTACGAACGGTCAGGTATATCCTATGAATGATATTCTGATTGGCGTTTTAAGTATCTATTTTAACAAAGAATATTCAATTCCAACATTCAAAACCGTTTCATTAAAAACGGAAGAGCTCGACAAATACCTGGGTGTTTATTCGAGTACGCAACTTCCGTTGAAAATTACAATCACAAAAGACAACACCGCACTTATCGCGCAGGCTACCGGACAACCCTCTTTTCCACTTGAAGCGACTGAAAAAGACAAGTTTAAATTTGACATGGCCGGCGTTGTGATGGAATTTAAACCTGACAAATATGAAATGACTTTGAAGCAAAATGGTGGTATTTATTTATTCACGAAGGATAAATAACCTTTTCACGTATCAGCAAAGTTTATAATTAACTACATTTCAGTTATTCAGCATTCTATGCAGAAACTCATAAAATTGGTTTTGGTCTTTTCTTTGATGTACGCGTGTAATCAAAAGGAAGTGCCTCCTATCCACTTACATCAGGTTCCGTTTACAGCTGTTCATCTCACCGATCAGTTTTGGGCGCCGAAAATAAATATCAACCGGTCAGTTTCAATTCCCTCTGCCTTCAAAAAATGCGAGGAAACGGGTCGGATGGATAATTTCGCTTTGGCTGGCGGATTGATCAAAGGAGAACATAAAGGTGATTTTCCGTTTGACGATACAGACGTTTACAAAGTGCTCGAAGGGGCTTCGTATGCATTGGCTGTTCAGTACGACCGGAAACTCGACAATTACCTCGATAGTGTAATCACATTGATTGGAGCGGCCCAGGAAAAGGACGGTTACCTTTATACGTGTCTGACCAACAAATGCAAACGAATAGAACGCTGGTACGGGAAAGGTCGCTGGGATCGGTTGAACAGCCACGAATTGTACAATTGCGGTCACCTTTACGAAGCGGCAGTTGCCCATTTTCAGGCCACCGGAAAACGAACCTTACTCAATATTGCATTGAAAAATGCCGACCTGGTGAACACAGTTTTTGGACCCGGCAAAGGGCAAAAGAAAGTCCCTTCTGGGCACCCGATTGTTGAAATGGCACTTGTTAAACTTTACAGGGTTACAAACGACGAAAAATACCTCAAACTGGCCCGGTTTTTTATTGATGAAACAGGGAAAGGCACCGATGGTCATAAGTTGAGCGAATACAGCCAGGATCACAAACCAATTATTAACCAGGATGAAGCTGTCGGACATGCGGTTCGTCTGGGTTACCTTTATTCCGGTGTAACCGATGTTGCTTCCCTGATGAAGGATGATACATTGATGAATGCCGCCAAACGTGTTTGGGAAAACGTGGTTTCGAAGAAACTTTACATCACCGGAGGCATTGGTTCGCGGGCACAAGGCGAAGGCTTTGGCCCCAATTACGAACTTCCCAACATGACTGCTTATTGCGAAACCTGCGCTTCGATAGCGAATGTTTACTGGAACTACCGTTTATTTCTGAATGACGGGAACTCAAAATACTTTGATGTGCTGGAACGCGCACTTTACAATGGCGTGATTTCGGGCGTTTCGCTGAGCGGCGACAAATTTTTCTACGACAATCCCCTCGAATCGGCTCATAACCACGACCGCGCTCCCTGGTTTGGCTGTGCCTGTTGCCCGGGAAACATCACCCGCTTTATGGCTTCGGTGCCCGGATATGTTTACACAACCGACGAACATAGCATCTACGTGAATCTTTTTGCCGCGGGAAATGCTTCAATTCCGCTTGGTAAAGACACCATCAGATTAAATCAGCAGACCCGCTATCCATGGGAAGGAAAGGTTACGATTGTGGTAAACAAGATTGGCGCTGAAAGTTTTGGCCTGAAAATCCGTATTCCGGGATGGGCACAAAATCAGGCTGTTCCATCTGATCTTTATCGGTTTACCGATAAAAATGAAGAAAAATACTTCATCAGTCTTAATGGGAAAATCAAATCGCCGAAAGTTGTGAATGGCTATGCCATATTGGAAAACAACTGGAAAAATGGGGATGTTATTGAGGTTAATTTACCGATGCCGGTACGTAAAATTGAAGCCAACAAGCAAGTATCCAACGATAACGGCAAACTTGCCTATCAGCGGGGACCTTTGATGTATTGTTTCGAGGATAAAGACAACAACAATGGTTGGATGTTTGATGCGCTTGTGTTGCCTGATGAACCGGTGGTCAATCAATTTGAAGAAAATATGCTGGGTGGTGTGGTCACCCTTTCGATGATAGGTTACACCGTAAACCAAACCGAAGATTCAAGGACTGTTGAAGCGGTTAAGCTAAAGGCCATTCCATATTATTCATGGAACAACCGGGGAACATCCAATATGCTGATCTGGATGCCCATCAAAGAAGCTGCGACGACAATGAAACCTGCACCGGCATTATCAGATTCGGCGAAAGCAATGGCTTCAACCGATTGGGCACCGGGTCTTAATGATGGTTTCGATCCGAAAAACTCGGGCGATACCGATAAATCATATTTCTATTGGTGGTTGAAAAAGGGCTCTGATGAATCTGTTAATTATGAGTTTAAAAAACCGGTTACCCTTTCCGAATCCTCTGTTTACTGGCTGAATATGGATCATTACGACGGTAACTACCGCGTACCTGAAAATTGGCAACTTCTTTATCTGGATACTCACAAACAATGGGTTCCGGTCGAAACTCTGGATAGTTACACCGTGAAAACGGACTGCTACAACACGGTTAAATTCAAACCTGTGACAACGATGGGACTTCAAATCAAAGCTAAATTGCAGAAAGACAATTCAGGAGGTATTCTTGAATGGAAATTGAAATAACAAGGTTTGCTGCACACTTGTAATGTCAATTGGAAATTTACGGAAACCGTGCCCTTCAACAAAATCAATCCAATTTGTAGGTAGTTTTGCAACATTTTTTACTTTTACCGAAAATGTAAGACTATGCCAGTAAAACGTACCTTCGATATCCTCGAACATTGTTTAAAAAACTATCCAAGGGCAGATGCAGTTGCCGGGAAATACGATAACCAGTGGGTTCCTTTTAGCACGGAGCAGTTTGCACGTCAATCGGAGTTACTGGCATTGGGATTGATGGCGCTGGGCTTAAAAAAGGGAGATCGCGTTGCAACCGTATCCGGGAATCGTCCCGAATGGAGCTTTGTCGATATGGCGCTGGCAATGACCGGAGCGGTTCATGTTCCAGTCTATCCGACTATCAGCGAAGACGAATACAGCTATATTTTTAATCATGCCGAAACACGCTATATTTTTGTTTCCGACGATAAGCTGTTTAAAAAACTGAGTCCGATGATCGGGCAGATTACCAATTTGGAGCAGATTTTTACCTTTAATCAGGTTGATGGGGCCACCAATATCGAATATCTCTACAATTTGGGAAAAGAACACGAACAGGACCTTGCGTATTCGCTTCACCAATTAAAGCATTCAATTGGTGAGGAGGAGATGGTAACCATGATTTATACGTCCGGAACGACTGGTACGCCAAAAGGGGTGATGCTTTCACACAGAAATCTTGTATCTAATTTTACCGGAAGTGCCAATAACTTTGTTATGGGGGTGGATCATAAGGCGATTTCATTTCTCCCACTTTGTCATATTTTCGAGCGAATCGTCAATTACACTTTTCTCTCGAAAGGAATTGGAGTTTACTATGTTGAATCGCTGGCTCAGATCATGCCTGCCATAAAGGAGGTTCAGCCACATATATTCTGTGGCGTACCCCGCTTGCTCGAAAGGGTTTACAGCAGTATTCTTACAAAGGGAAAGCAACTGAAAGGAATTAAAAAGAAACTCTTTTTCTGGGCGGTTGAACTTGGACGCAATTATGAGTTTAATGCAAAGATGAATCCCTTGTTTCGAATGAAACTGGCCATTGCAGATCGGTTAATCTATTCGAAATGGCGAGAGGCCCTGGGTGGTAACCTGCAGATTGTGGTATCGGGCGGAGCGGCATTGCAGCCCCGGATCGCAAGGGTGTTCAGCGCTGCGAAGATCTATGTTTTGGAGGGATATGGCCTTACTGAAACTTCACCGGTCATTGCCGTGAGCAACCTGGTGACACGCGAATTAAAGGTAGGAACCAACGGTCCTGTGTTACCCGGTGTTCAGGTAAAGATTGCTGAAGATGGTGAGATACTTACAAAGGGCCCAAACCTGATGATGGGTTATTACCAGCAGCCCGAACTTACAGCAGAGGTAATAGACAAGGACGGGTGGTTTCATACAGGTGATATTGGCATTCTTGACGAGGGTAAATACCTGAAGATTACCGACCGGAAGAAAGAGATTTTCAAACTCACAGGAGGCAAATATATTGCGCCTCAAATGATTGAAAATAAGTTGAAGGAGTCGATGTTCATTGATCAGGTGATTGTGATTGGCGATCACGAAAAGTTTGCGAGCGCGCTGATTGCCCCCAACTTCGAATACCTTCAGGTCTGGTGTACCGAAAATCAAATTCCTTACACCAGCAATGCCGAAATGATTAATCATCAAAAAGTTCAGGTGGTATTTCTGCGAGAAGTAAAAGAGATCAATAAAACCCTCGGACAGCACGAGGAGATTAAACGGTTCAGACTAATCGCCGATTCTTGGAGTCCCCAGACCGGTGAATTGTCGCAGACATTGAAATTAAAACGAAAGATTATTGAAGCACAATACAAAGATCTTATCGAGGAGATTTTCGTTTCTTCACGCGAGGAGAACTAACCTTCTTTTCGCGGGGAGTACTGACCTCCGGTTTTAATGGGTCCCGTTTATTCTTTTTAAGTTCCGGATAGTTAAACATTCCGAACTTCACCGATGCGACCAGAGAGAATCCATTCAGATCGCTTGATATAAGTGAGTTGTAAGATACATTCGCAGTGGTCCGATAGCTGCCGCCGAATCCGAGTTTGGCATATTTCCAGACATTGATTTCGATCATCATTCCCGGTTCGGCGAAGTAGAAGTTTGGACTACCTGTTGCTGTAACGTTTTTGCTTTCAATGATATTCATCTGGCCAATACCTGCTGATAAGGGAAATGTGAGATGCACAACCTGAAGCGGCCACAAGGTATATTCGAAATGAATCCCACCCCACTTCATCCCAAGTTTACCTGCCCCTTTTGACGCCGGTAATGCAATATCGCCAATCGTCATATTATAGACTCCACCGATGAGAAATTTATTATTGAGAATTACGCCGGCCCGAATTCCCGGAATACCACAAAATTGTTGGACTATCTGGCTGTATTGATATGTTGGATTAATAAAGAGACTCAGGGGTGTGGATTTGTCCTTGAAAAGATGTGTTTTAATTTTCGATTGTCCGTTCACCTGCAGTGTACAAAAAAGGAGCGTACACATTGCGATTAATATTCTCATACCGTCAAATTTATGGATGGTTCGATTGATGGTTCAAAAGTAGAAATTACAGTGCTATACGGAAATTTATGGCTAAAAATATTTCATTTTATTGAAAGTTGAAGTAATCTTCCTTGTTTTGACTTCGTTAACTTTCGCGATCATTTGGGTAATGCCCGGAGGAAGAGCAGGTGATATGGGAGTGTAAAGAATTGAAAAATAGTAAATTGGTTATTTTATCGATTATATTTGCCACAATGTTAATTAAACGGTTTAGATTAATCGAAAAGGTTTTATTTTTGTTGCGTTGAATTTCGGACACTTGTCTTATTTTCATAACTGAATTTTATTTGTTTATGGAGAAGATTTTAATTACCGGAGCTACCGGCAATGTTGGTTTAACCACCCTTAAATTGCTGGAAAGTAAACATTATCCCGGTGTTGAGGTTGTTGCTGCCGTCCGGGATATTGAGCGGGCAAGGAAAATTGAAGGAATAGCCGACTGCAATTTCTGTCAATTTGAGTTTGATGAGCCATCTACCTATGATAAAGCTCTTGAGGGAGTTACCAAGATTGTACTGATTCGTCCAAACCAGGTTTCAGATGTTTCGAAGTATATTTTCCCTTTTCTGGCCAAAGCCGAGCAGGTTGGCGTAAAACACATTGTTTTCATTTCGATCGTCGGTGCCGAACGCAATCGCATATTTGCCAATCACCGCACCGAAAACCACTTCAAAAAGCTGAATATTCCATCGACGATTCTGCGTCCATCTCTTTACATGCAGAATCTTTCAACCTTGCATCGCCATGATATTCAAGAACATGATAAGATTAATATTCCAGGGGGAGCTGGTTTTGTCAACTACATTGATGTGAGGGATGTTGCAGAGGCAATCGTTACGGTACTAATGATTCCGGGACATGAAAATCAGGCTTACGATATTACCGGCCCTGAGGTGATGGATTTTTATCAGATTGCAAAGATTTTTTCCACCGAACTCGAACGTGAGATCAAGTACACACGACCTTCGGCTATCATGTTCGTTCGGCAGAAGCTGATGGACAAGAAAATGTTGCTTTACGTGCTTACCCTTTCGTTGCTTTACAATGCGGTCAGGGGTGGTAAAATGAATTATACCAATGAGGTCTTTCGCAGCATCACAGGTCACGATCCCCGTCATCTTGCGGATTTTATACATGAATACCGGGAGTGCTGGTTAAAATTGGATAAAAAAGAGAAAGTCAAAAAAACGAGAAATAGCCTGCATCTGCCACATATTTAAACACCAGCGTGAAAAATACAGTTTTATTCCTTGGATTGATATTTTTCTGTAACGCTTTATTTTCGCAGAAATCTAAGACGCTCCCCATCTCTTTAGAAAAGCTGGAAACTGATTTCATTCTAAAATCAGCTGGTAAACTTCTGAATGAACTTCCTCAGACTGTGACAACTGCCAAATGTGAGCGGAGCGCAGGAGGTGTTAACGACTATTATTCGGAAGGTGATTACTGGTGGCCGGATCCAAAAAATCCGGAAGGGCCCTATATTCAGCGGGATGGAGAATCAAATCCCGGGAATTTTGTAGCTCATCGCGAGGCGGTCTTTCGTTTATCGGATATCGTTGGAACCCTCACTTCTGCTTATCTGCTTACGAATGATCCAAAATATGTTCTTGCCGTCGAGACTCATTTAAGTGCCTGGTTTATTTTTCCGGGTACCCGAATGAATCCGGATATGCTGTACTCACAGGCAATTAAAGGAAGGTTCACGGGTCGTTCAATCGGTCTGATCGATGCAATTCATTTTATTGAAGTGGCCCGTTCCGTAAAAATTCTTCATGATTCAAAGGTGATTAATGATCAGGTTTACGTGGGCGTAAAGCTGTGGTTTGGTCAGTTTCTGGACTGGATGTTTACCCATCCTTACGGAGTTGAAGAGATGAATGCCAAAAATAACCATGGTACCTGCTGGGTAATGATGGCTGCGGCATTTGCTGATTTAACGGATGACAGTGCCAAACTGGAGTTTTGTCGGGCGCGATTTAAAGAGGTTTTATTGCCCCGTCAGATGGCTTTGGATGGCTCTTTCCCGCTCGAAATCAAACGTACAAAACCCTATGGTTATTCGTTGTTTAACCTCGATGCAATGTCTGCCATCTGTAAGATTCTGTCAACTTCCACGGATGATTTGTGGCATTTCACCATGAGCGATGGCCGGAATATGGTTAAAGCCATCGAATTTATGGTTCCCTTTGTTGCCGATAAAACAGCATGGCCTTTTCCGAAAGACATCATGTATTGGGATGAATGGCCGGTTCGCCAACCTTTTCTGCTTTTTGGTGCGCAGGCTTTTTACGAACAGAAATACCTTAAGCTTTATCTTAGCCTTAAACGGGATTTGTCCGTTTATGAAGTGATCCGGAATGTCCCTATCCGGCATCCGCTTTTGTGGGCAAGGTAGCATTCAACTCAATCTTCAAACCAGATATCCATCATATTACCAATATTATACCCAAAACAATCCGAGCCAGTTATGTCTTGAAAAATAGAAGATAGGTCTATTTTTTTCCTTCCATCGTATTTTCTGATGAAATTGCAATTAGAGTAAATTTCTCGCAAACCGAAATTGATTATTTGGCTATTAACATCGCTGAGCTTCGATTGCATCCGGCCTTTAAGAAACAAATTGTACGCAGAAGAGACCTATATCGTATTCCCCAAAATCATTGTGGTCAATTTTTGATCATTTATTTTAAAGTGGTCAATACCGGCTGCTATTGAATTTATATTCAATAAAGGTTTGCGTCCCGGATTTGGAGAGAATTAACTTTAACCTGAGGAATTAGCTAAGTGATTATAATTTTCAAAGTGTAGCATCCGTAAAATGATTTATTAAAGGTTGTAGGTCTAATCAGCCGGGCTTGCTAAATAATGTGATTTTAACATTGAGTTAACCCGTTATTTTAGAGTTGTTTTATTATAATTTTATTTTAATTTTTGAAAGATAATGATTTGGGGCGATACGCGTTTATAAACATTCTAAATTAGAAATTAATTGACATTAATTGATTACTATTTAGTCCGAATTTCGTTAATTTTATAGATGTCTAATACTACCTGTCATGAAAACTACACGAATTTTGTTTATGTTCCTTTTTTGCATGGCGTTTATTAACCTGAATGCCCAGATTGACGTTGAAAAGAAAGTCGAAAATCAGACGAAGAACAAAGCCAACCGCGAAGTTGACCAAACTATTAATAAGGGTCTAAATGCGGTGGGAGATGGCGTGAAAGGTATTTTCAAGAAGAAAAAACCTGGCGAAGTGAATAAAGACGTAAAACAGGATGCAGCGAAAGTGCAAGGTACAAAGCCTTCAACAGTCAGTAATCCCACTGTTAATCCCTCGTTGCAAGCCTTTTCAAATTATGATTTTGTCCCGGGCGATCAAGTGCTTTTGTACGAAGATTTCAGCCAGGATGCCATCGGCGATTTCCCTACACTTTGGACTACTGACGTTGCAGGTGAAGTGAACACGTTGAGCACAATTCCCGGTAACTGGTTTAATCTGAAAAGTACAGAAGGGACATACTGGTTTATGAAAGATATTGATTTTCCAAAGAATTTTATCATTGAATTCGATATCGTCCCGAAAAAAACAGGAGGCAGGTATGCAGCAGACTTAGTGATATTTGGTGAAGACAATCATAGTGAAATGGATAAAAATGGTGATCCTGGAAATTGTGGAATCCATGTAACAATTGCAAAAACTTTGTGGGATACCAAAGGCTATAAGAAAGGATCCAGTGAGAAACTTACCGGTTCCTCATCGCTCAACCTGGTCCAGGAGGAAAAAGTAAACCATGTAATTGTGTGGGTTCAAAACCGCCGGCTACGGATCTATCATCAAGGGGGAAAAGTTCTGGATGTGCCAACCAATATTTACGACGGTAGCAAATTCACCCGAATGTGTTTCAAACTTTACAGGGGAGCCTCATGTGGTTCTTACATATCAAATATTAAAATAACAACAGCTGCTCCCGATAACCGGAATAAGTTGTTAACCGAAGGAAAACTTATAACCTACGGTATCTACTTCGATGTAAATAAAGATGAAGTGAAACCTGAATCAAATGGAACGCTGAAAGATATCGCAACAATTTTAAATGAAGTACCCGACGTTAAAGTCAAAATTGTAGGTCATACTGATTCCGACGGACAAGATGCAGCCAACCTGGATTTGTCAAAACGTCGTGCTGCTTCGGTTAAAGCCGAATTAGCCAAGTCTTTTGGCGTAAATGCCGACCGCCTGGAAACCGATGGTATGGGTGAAACACAACCTGTTGCTAAAAATGATTCACCTGTCAGCAAAGCATTAAACCGCAGGGTGGAATTTATTAGATTGTAATATGTTGATTTGTGCTTTTGACCACCGACGGATTGTATCTTGAGTATATCCTCGAAATGAAAAGCACCTATTTACAAAATACAATCACGGATGAGAACCGTCTCCTGCGGGTTCGATCCGGCAATTAAAACCAAACTATTGCATCTGACCTTTAAAAATTAAATTATTCATGGATGAAAGCAATAAAATCTTTAGTCGCAATTATTTTTTTTATGGTATTTACTAACGTAAATGCACAGATCGACCTTGGAGGAAAAGCAAAAGATCAGGCAAATAACAAGGCCAATAGTAATGTAGATCAGGGAATTGATCAAGGATTAGACGCAGTTGGAAATGGAGTAAAAGGTCTTTTTAAGAAGAAAAAACCTACCGAAACCCAACCGGAGGAGAAGGTTGAGCAAACTTTAGCTGCCGAACAAAAACCAGAGACCCAGGATGTAAAACCAGCGTCCGGAACACCTTCGCTTCAGTCTTACTCCAAATTCGACTTTATTCCCGGAGCAAAAGTTATTTTTTATGACGATTTTGGAGAAACAAACGTAGGGGATTTTCCTCCAAGCTGGAATACAAATGCATCAGGTGAAGTAGTCACTACAAATCTTTATCCGGGCAACTGGTTTAAAATGATTGGTTCAGGTTGCATCGCCCTTGAGGAAGGACTTAAATTGCCTGACAATTATACTATTGAATATGATGTCATTACTTTCCCCAAAGATGAAGGTAATACTGCATTTGAATTTGGATTTTATCTTTATAGTGCTGAAAATCCGAAGGACCTGAACGAAGGAGGTGCCGTTCCAGGGCTGAAAGGAGGCATAAAAATGAGTTTTGGCTACCGTGGAACCTATAGTGCATATGACGAAACCGGGTACACCATTAATGGAGAAAAAGATGATGCTGTAATGGAAGCCGGTAAAAAATATCGCCTTTCATTCTGGGTTCAAAAAACAAGACTTAGAGTATATCTCGATCAGGCCAAAATTTTTGATTTACCAAAAGTCTTCAAGCAGGGGTTTCAAAGCAATCAAATGCGGTTTGAACTTTGGGAAAGCGGTAATCCCATGATTTCTAATTTCAGGGTGGCCGCTGGCTTGCCTGACACCCGCAACAAGCTGATTACGGAAGGGAAGCTGATTACCTACGGAATTTATTTCGATGTGAATAAAGATGTCGTAAAACCGGAATCATACGGAACACTGAAAGATATTGCAACGGTGTTGAACGAAGTTCCGGATGTAAAAGTCAAGATTGTTGGCCATACCGATTCCGATGGTGACGATGCCAAAAATATGGATTTATCGAAACGTCGTGCCGCATCGGTTAAGGCAGAATTAGCTAAATCATTTGGGGTGAATGCCGAACGTTTAATTACCGACGGAATGGGTGAAAGTAAACCAGTAGCACCAAACGATACTCCGGTTAATAAAGCGCTGAACCGCAGGGTTGAATTCATCAAATTATAATCAAAAATAAATTCACAAAACATGAAAAAATTTTATCTGATAGCAGCAATTATTCTTTGTGCAATTGTTCTAAAAGCCCAGGAAACCTTTTTCCCGACCAAGGAAGGAACAGTGTTGGTTTATAAGACATTCGATAAAAAAGATAAACTCACAAACACGGTACAATACACCATAAAAAATGTAGCCATTAGCGGCAGCAATATTGATATCACCTATCAATGTGAGTCTATTGACCCCAAAGAAAAACTCGTATTTAAAGAAGACATTACCATTCACCAGAAAGGTGACAAGCTCTATGTAGACATGAGTAATTTTATCAATAAAGCCGCATTTCAGCAAAATGGAGAGATTCCGGCCGACGTGCAGGTAAAAGGGAATAACATGGAAATACCGCTAAATCCTCAACCTGGCGATGCATTGCCCGATGCCAGTGTTGAAATGTCACTTAAAATGGGATTCATCAACATGAAAGTTTCAGCCGAAGTTACTAACCGCAAGATGGAAGCAATTGAAGATGTCACCGTTAAAGCAGGCACTTTCAAAGGATATAAATTCACAAGCGATGTAAATTCCTCGGCAATTGGGCTCAAGATAAAAGCTAAAAATATCGAATGGTATGCCAAAGGAGTAGGAAACGTTAAAACAGAGACCTACGACAAAAATGGCTCCTTGCAATCGCATACCGAACTGGTTGAATTGAAGTAACTCAAGAAATTCAACCATTCATGAAAAAAAAACTGTTCCACATCTGATTCGCAAAAATAGAACTAAAGTAAAAATACGAAGTAATCAGTTTAAAAAAACAATTTAAAATACAGTTATGAAATCGCCATGATTATAAAATCATGAACCGAAATGAATATTTCCTCATGGCGATTCCATCTGACATTTAATAAACAAATTATTTACAGATGAAAACAACTCTGGCGGTATTTCTACTGATTTTTTCAGTAAATTTTTTAATGGCACAAACAATGCCTGAAGCATTTCTTGGATTACTACCGAATCCTCCGGGAGGTATATGCAACGAAGGTGAAAATGATGCTAAGTCTGATTTTATACTGAAGGTCGGAGAAGTACATGACAAATTGCAGGAGGAGATCTCGCGCCGGCGTGATGAGATTGAAGATAAAGTGGATAAAAACAAAGGGAAAATGCAGGAAAATGCAATGGCACGAACCGGCGTATCGCCAGAATTGATGCAGCAGATGATGGCATTGGAAAAACAAAGCAAGGGTGCTACAGGCGATCAGGCAAAAGCTTATAAAGCACAAAAAAAAGCCCTGGCCGATCAAATGATTCAGCAAAGTTCGAACATTTCGATGGGCGAAATTGAAAACCTGAAAAAAATGGACAACGCCGGAAAAACTGCCTGGGCTACCGCTTATGCCACGGAGAAAAAAGCGGAGGTGATGGCTGATCCACAAGCCTATCAACAGAAAACGGCTTCAGATATGAAAGATTATAAACTAATGCAAAAACAAAAGCAATTAGCCGATAGCCTTGGCGCACAGTCTACAAAATACATGAAGCAGTTTCAGGACCTGGAAAACGACAAAGATGCACAGGCACTATTAACTCAAATTGACGAAATGGAGGCCAAATTGGATGAAGAGTATAAGAAAGAGAACAGGCCGAATGATAATGCAATAAAGTCTCTAAATAGTTCAATCAGAAATTTACAGATTAGTTATTGCAACCTGCAAAGCCCGAAGTATCTGGACATTTTGTCGAAATACAAAAGCTTTACACAATCCTCCATAGCTTCTTATTACCGTCTCGAGAAGCTTACCAACCAGGTTAATGCCACTCAAACCGGGGTTGATCTGACTACCGAACCCGGAATGATGGGTCTTCAGCAAGTCGGAGCTTATCTTAGCAAGTTAAGCGATGTTTACCGCTACAATCATATCAGTCCCAAATATGTATATATCGGAGCAGAATAGCTTAGATAGATCGATAAACTGAGTTCATTTATTCAATACAATCCAAATGAAGCAAATCCAAATTCTGTTTCTGTTTCTGGTTGTTTGCGTGTCGGCTGTGTCGCAGAATACGGGCAATGATGCAGCTTCCATTCGTGCCCAAATGTCTGATATACGGAAAAAAACCAATTGGAGCGATCCTGCAGCTGCCAAAAGCGCCAATGAAAAGATTGAAGCATTGTCGGCTAAACTTACACAGGCCATTCGCAACAGCAAACCACAAACCCTGCCTCCGGGAAGTGAAGGCATAAAACCAGAGGAAGCAGCTAAAATTCAACAGGAAAACGATGATTATGGGAATAAGTTGTGGAAACAGATGATGAAGATAGTTCGTGATGGAGGAAAAGGCCAATGGGATTTGGCAGAACCGCTGAGGAAAGAGATTGTTGAGGAGTATAAGGAAGACGAAAATCCTGCAGTAAAAAATCCGGAATGGTTTAAGTCAATGTCCTACCTCCTCATTAACCTGTCGTTGCCACAGGTGCAGGTAATCATCGATCAGATGCCAATGTACAAGGGAATTAAAACGCTCATTATTACGACCGAAAAACCTGTGGTAAATCCGGATCTTTTAAAGATATTAAAAAATGCGCTGGGTTATCCACTCGAAGACCTTTATATCATCAACTTTGGCCCTATGCTAAAAAGCCTCCCGTCTGCAGTTGGCGATTTCCCTAAACTTAAAACACTTGCGATATATAACAATGGACTGATCAGTCTTCCGGCTTCAGTTACACAGCTTGCAGGTCTTTCATCTTTGCAAGTTCAGGACAACCCTATAAATACCCTGATGCCAACTGTAAGTACCCTGAAAAATCTCAAAGAATTGGGGATTTCCCTCACAAAGCTTTCTGAAAATGAAATTTCCCTGATACAAAAGACATTGCCCGAATGTAAAATCACACGACAATGAAACAAATCTACTTTATTATTGCAATTGCGTTGTTTACAGGATTATCATCGTATGCTCAAAAGCCTGGCTTCTTTGTAAAATGTACTGAAGCAAAGGGAGACGAAGCCTCAAAATATGTCATGAATTTTGAAAGACTCATGGCTACAGACCTTTCCGAAGCTTTCCACTGCGCCACAGTAAATGCAAATTTCAGTTTGCTTAACAGATTGAAATGGGAAAAAGAGTACCAACTAAATGGAGGAGATGCCGATTTTAATGTCTGTTCCTATTTAAAATGCGATTACATGGTTTCATTAAGAATGATTGAAGTCAACTCAAATTTGCTTCAGGTTTCGGCCAGATGTATCGATTACAAAAATAAAATGAATATAATGGCTGATGCCAATGTCAATTTTACTACGGTGATGGACTATGCCGGGTTTGCGACAGCCTGTAAGGAGATTTCGAATAAATTGATTAAAGAACTGGGCAAATACGAAATCTGCGCTTTCACCGGCCCGGTTGCAATAACCATCAGTTCAGACCTTGATTCAACCAATATTGAAGATTATGGAGTTTTCTGCAATCAGATGGATCAAAGGTACCATAAGGAAACTATGATCAAGAATCATACCTTCAGTGATTGGAAACTTGAGCGAAAAGGCATTCCATGGACCGATGGAACGATGACTTTTTACACCGATGAAATGTCGAAAACCGTGGAAGAAGATGGATGCCACAAATGCAAAACAGGAAAGCGTGAAGGCGGACTTGTCACTACCCTGACAAGTTCGATGAAGGTAAAAGGCACCGGTATTTCGCACGATAGTCAATTTCAGGGGAAAAAGCAGGATGATACCCGAATTGAACTCCAGTTTCTGGAAAGCGACAAATACCTCGTGATTGCCAAAGGAACTTCACAGCCTGTTACAGGAGAAGACAAAATGGTGAGCCAGGCCGAAGGAACCTGCGACAACCAACCACAGGAAACCAAGCTATTGCCAAGAGATATCAGAATTCCGCTACGGGTAATCTTTGGACCCTACGATG
>JANXZJ010000122.1 GCA_025355585.1 Mariniphaga sp.
TCAGCTCAATCCGAAAGCTGTTCTCGAAGGAATGAGCCGTGGCGGTCTTTATATTTACAATTGGGGTTCTGAAAATGTGGAGAAAGTCGCATGTATTTATGCCGATGCACCCGTTTGTGATTTGAAGAGCTGGCCAGGTGGCAAAGGGAAAGGAATAGGCTCCGCACCCGACTGGAAACAACACCTTGAAGCTTATAAACTTACCGAAGAGACGGTTAAAGACTTCAAGGGAATGCCCATTTTCAATGCACATAAATTAGCAGAAGCAAAGGTTCCGGTATTACACGTTTGTGGTGCTGTAGATGATGCTGTTCCGGTTGATGAAAACACTTATGTGCTTGAAAAGACCTATAAAGAGGCCGGTGGCGATATCAAAATCATTCTAAAAGAGGGAATTGGTCACCACCCACACAGCCTTAAAGACCCCGCTCCCATTGTCCGTTTTATACTAACGAACACAGCCCCCGGATTACTCGACAAACCTGAGCCTTACGAATCGAAAATGGCCATCAATTTTCGTGGAAATATGGATAATTGTCGGATTAAATTCGAAAAAGAGAAGAAAGGGCGGGTTGCATTCCTGGGAGGATCGATCACAAACATGACAGGCTGGCGCGACATGGTCTGCGATTACCTGAAACAACGATTCCCATCCACCCAATTCGAATTTATCAATGCAGGAATCCCGTCAACGGGATCAACACCGGGTGCGATGCGCTTTTCACGCGATGTTTTGTCAAAAGGAACCGTTGATTTGCTCTTCGAAGAAGCCGCAGTGAACGATGCGACGAATGGCTTCAAACCCGAACGAATGCTTCGGGGAATGGAAGGAATTATATATCAAGCCATAAAGTCAAATCCGAATATTGATATCGTGATGCTGCAATTTGTCGATCAGGATAAGATGTCCGATTACAACAACGGCAAAACGCCTGAGGTTATTTCGCAACATGAGAAAGTTGCTGAATATTATAACATTCCATCAATCAACCTTGCTAAAGAAGTCAACGACCGGATTCTCAACGGTGAATTCACGTGGCGTGATGATTTCAAAAATCTGCATCCTTCACCCTTCGGACAAAAGCTCTATTTAAAAACAATTCAGCATTTTTTCGAAACTTCATGGAAAAATCCTGCTGCAGCAATCACACCTAAATTACTACCCGTTATAACATTGGATTCCTGTTCATATATTAAAGGTCATTTTGAACCACTTGAGCACGCGAGGATAGGGAAAGGCTGGCAACTTATTAAGGATTGGAAACCGGTTGACAGTGTATCCACCCGCCCCGGCTTTGTCAATGTTCCGGTACTTGAAGCCTCGAATCCCGGCGCTTCGTTGCTGCTGAAGTTTACAGGAAAAGCGATCGGGATATTCGTTACATCGGGTCCTGACGCAGGCATGATTGAATACAGCATCAATGGTGCAGACTTTAAAACTGTTGATCAATTTACGCAATGGAGCAAACAGTTACATCTTCCTTGGCTTATACTGCTGGAAGATGAATTAAAGGATGGTCAACACATTTTAATCCTAAGGACAGCCGCAACAAAAAATCCGTTAAGCATTGGATACGCATGCCGGATTCACCAGTTTGTCGTCAACAATTAATCATCTGATTTCAATCAATAATCCTATCTTTGTAATTCTTTTGAAAAAGCAGATACATATACCCAAAAAAGAGATATGAAGATTGCGTTGATTGGTTACGGGAAAATGGGAAAAGAGATTGAGCAGATTGCTTTATCCCGTGGACATTCTGTCGTTTTAAAAATTGATGTCAATAACCCGGAGGAACTTACAACCGAAAACCTCTTAAAAGCAGATGTCGCCATCGAATTCACTTCACCGGCAACTGCTGTGAATAACTACCTTCATTGTTTCGAAGCCGGCGTACCTGTTGTAAGCGGAACCACTGGCTGGCTTGATCGGAAAGCCGAAGTTGATCAAAAATGTGCAGAAAAAAATGGTTGTTTTTTCTACACTTCCAATTTCAGTCTGGGGGCTAATATCTTTTTTGAGTTGAACAAACATCTGGCAATGATCATGAAAGACTTTCCGCAATATGATGTCAGTATGACGGAGGTTCACCACACGCAGAAACTGGATGCACCCAGCGGAACGGCCATCACACTGGCTGATGATATTATATCTATCAACGAAACAAAAACCAACTGGACCATCGACATTCCTAAATCAGGCAGCGAATTATTTATCAATCCTGTTCGCGAAGGAGTCGTTCCAGGAATCCATACGATAAAATATGACTCCGAAGTAGATTTCATCGAGATAACGCATAGTGCTTACAGTCGCAAAGGACTTGCTTTCGGAGCCGTTCTTGCCGCAGAATTCTGCCAGGGACGTAAAGGGATTTTATCGATGAAAGACCTCTTAAAATTTTAATAAGAAACAAATACAATCAGAATGAATAAGTTATTGGACAGCAAATGGTTTAAGTTTGGCCTTGTTGGTGGTATTTACCTGCTTTGGGTAGTTTGGTTAAACAATTACTGGTGGTTAATCGGACTCGTTGTGATTTACGATATTTACGTAACGGAGAAAGTCCATTGGTCGTTCTGGAAGAAGAAAAACCCGCCGGATGGTAAACAAACAAAGGTCGTTGAGTGGGTTGACGCCATTATCTTCGCTGTTATTGCCGCCACTTTTATCAGGATGTTCTTTATTGAAGCGTATACAATCCCTACCTCTTCAATGGAAAAATCGATGATGGTTGGAGATTACCTGTTTGTCAGTAAAACGGCTTACGGACCAAAGATGCCCAATACACCTGTCTCATTTCCGTTTGTCCACCATACAATGCCGATGTCGACAACAATGCAATCATTTTCGACAATTATCCACAATCCCTACCGAAGGATTGCCGGGTTCGGAAAGGTTAAAAATGACGATGTCGTCGTTTTTAATTTTCCTGAAGGTGATACGGTTGCCGTAAATATGCAGGAAAGAAGTTATTACGAATTGGTACGTTCGTATGGTCGCGATAAAATTTGGGGTGACAAAAGAGTTTTTGGTGATATTATCTACCGTCCGGTTGATAAACGCGAAAACTACATCAAACGTTGTGTTGCGATTGCCGGAGATTCGTTGAAAATTGTGAAAGGTCAGGTTTATGTAAACGGAAAACCACAAAAGGAAATTCCTGGTATTCAGTATAAATACCTTATAAATACGAATGGTACTGCTATAAATGCCTCAACATTGGAAAAACTCGATATTACGCAGTCGGAGGTTGAAGGTTCCGATTCACGATATATCATGTCGCTTACTACTGCTCAGGCGCAAAAAATGGATGGCTTAAAATTTATTCAATCAAAGGAAAGAGTTACGTGGCCATCTGACAACAGCGATCCTGCTATCTTCCCAAGCGATCCCAAGTTTACCTGGAATCTTGACAACTTCGGTCCGATCTGGATTCCCAAAAAAGGGGTAACAATCAATCTTTCAGTCGAAAATCTTCCGCTTTATAAAAGAATCATTGATGTTTACGAAGAGAACGATCTTAAAGTTAAAGATGGTGCGATCTATATTAATGGTGCACCTGCTTCAACCTATACATTTAAAATGGACTATTTCTGGATGATGGGCGACAACCGCTATAACTCAGCAGACTCGAGATATTGGGGATTTGTACCGGAAGATCATGTTGTCGGAAAAGCATCATTTGTATGGCTTTCACTCGATAAAAACAAAAGCTTCCTGTCAAAAATCCGGTGGAACCGTTTTTTTATGGGTGTTAAATAAAACTTATCCCCTTTGAAATAAAAGTCGGCATAGTTTATGTCGGCTTTTATTTTATCATTCCGTCTTGAAATCTAATCCGTCATGAAGATTACCAGCAGATCAATTTCATTATTTATCTCACTTATAATACTTTCATCGTGCGTTACATCGGCATACATCACCGACCAGGAAAGCATTGAAAGGCAAAAGGAAATGCGGAAGTACCGAACAGGAGTTAATTTTGCAGATGTCGGCTTGCTAGTTGCATCTTCTGCCGGTGCAATATTTACAGGCATTGATATTTATCCTAATCCTCAACCTCAATCATTTAAAAAATTGGTACTGATTAGCGAATCGAAAGATACCCTTTTCATAAATATGGTGACCGATTGGCTTTGGAAAGATTCTGCCTTTTGCGACGTCCGGGAAATTGTAATGCCCCCACTTCAATCAGCAAAAGTAATTGTGCCGATGGGAGCTGCATACAATATCTTTTTTAGGACCGATTACAATGCCCCTGATGATGAAAAAGTTGAGATCAACACCTCCGAAATCACCAGGGTAAAATTAAAACCGGGCAAGCTAAAATCTGAAGAAAAAATAAACAACTAAAATCAAATTGTGATGCAACGAGGATTATTGACAGGACTTATACTTGGTGTAGCAATGACCATCTTCACTTTGCAAAATTCGGTTAAAGTTGAAGTTAAATTCCTATGGCTGAAATTTGAAGAGGTTCCGCTGGCGCTGATTTTGGTGATTTCAATCCTGATTGGAGTAACAATAACCGCTGTTTTTGCTTTTATTGACAAACAAAGGCTAAGAAATAAAATCCGACGACTCCTTTCCAAGATCAAAAAACTTGAAGACGAGACGGTTGATGACGGAAAGAGAAAAGAAGCCGGTGATTTAATCTCAGATGACGGGATGAGTATTGAAGGAGACCCCGGTCACAAATTTTTCGACGATTAATGGACAATCATAAAACTGAAGTGTTATTAAGCATTGCTTATATGGCACCCATCCAATATTTCACAAAATTTGTTAGTTATCAACAGATTTACATCGAATATTGTGAGAGCTACATGAAGCAATCTTTCAGAAACAGAGCTGTTATTCTTGCTGCAAATGGTCCTTTGCAATTATCAATACCTGTCGCCGATGGTCCGCGTGCGAAAGGACCGATTCGGGATCTTAAACTTTCATTTGATCAACCCTGGCAGATGATGCACTGGCGTGGAATCTCTTCCGCTTATAATAGTTCGCCGTTCTTCGAATACTATGCCGATGATCTGGCGCCGTTCTTTCACGAAAAAAAATGGAAGTACTTATTCGACTTTAACATTGAAATACAAAGTGCTATTCTTAAGGCAATTAATCTTAATGCGACTATAAAACCAACGGAGGAATATTATCTGCAAGGAGAAGTTCCGGAATCAATGGATGACTTTAGGTACATCATCCATCCAAAGGAGCAAAAGCAAGAACCCGATCTTCATTTTTTCCCCACTCCTTACACACAGGTTTTCAATGAGAAATGGGGATTTGTGCCTAACTTAAGCATTCTTGATCTGCTCTTTAGCGAAGGACCTCAAACCATCAGCCACCTGCGCGCCTGCATCCGGTAATTGACCAACAAATCCTTAAAGTTTCTCCTTTATAAATTTATGGATAATTTCGGCATGGTCGAAAGCCATTGGAGGTAATGAAATAATTGGGAACCAGTCTGCTTTGGCAGCATCGTCACCTCCGGTAACATCAGCCGGTTCCTGGATCCTTCCGTAAAATACCGTTGTTATTGTGCGGTGACGCGGGTCGCGATCGACCGCATCGAAGGTATAAAACTGATTAAGATCAACATCTTTTATCCCTGTCTCTTCAAAAAGTTCCCGTTGACAGGCATACTTTAGCGTTTCTTCCATTTCAACAAATCCGCCAGGTAATGCCCACACTCCTTCAAACGGGCCATGCTTTCGTTGAATTAACAAAACCATCGTCTGACTAAAATTCTCAGCCACCAGAATCGCATCAACAGTCATTGCCAAACGGGGATATTTGTAACAGTATTTAAATTCCTGATTATTCATCTGTTAATATATTTTTTTAATGGTCAGATGGAATCGCCCCGATAAATCGGGGCTCATTTCATATTTTCAAAATATTTCTATAAGGTAATCAATAATAAAAGCAAATCAAAGATCAGCGGAGTGTGTTCGACTCAGGTAAATACAATTACAGATCTGTTTATCATCCGGTTATTACTCTTTTTGCTTGGTTGAGTTTCGAACGACAATATAGACTACTATAATAATTGCGAAAAGGTAACCAATTATTTCGAGATGTCCCATAGTTCTTGATAGTCAGTGATTAGATATGTGTATATAAACCAATCGCAAATAAATATCAATGGTATAAATTAGTATACAGATTCATTTTGTTTTAGTTCCAAATATCTTTTGAAAACAAGAGCCTTAGTTGCCCGACAATATTTATCAGTCGTTGATGAGTCTTCGCATCAGTCTCATCTGATGGGTATAACGCCCTGTATCGATATTAAATATGCCAAAATGATCTACATTATCGATCCGGACTTTCCCTGATGAATGAATAATTTTATTCTTTTCCCATATAACTCCGACATGAATGATAGCCCCCTCCTCGTTGTCGAAAAATGCCAGGTCGCCGGGCAATGCTTCCTCCACAAATGTAAGGTTTTCACCCAACATGGCTTGCTGAACAGCATCGCGTGGAATCGTCAGCCCTGCCATTTTATACAATATCTGGGAAAAAGCAGAACAATCAATCCCGAAAGGTGACCGTCCTCCCCAAAGATAAGGTGCATTGAAATATTTAAGCGCATTCTCAATAATTACAACGCGTACCTCTTGCCTTGAAGATGCAATACTGTTTCCCTGTATGCTGTAAGCAACTTTACCAATCTTAAATGTATGAGCTAACTCATCGAAATGTGGCAATGAACTGCCGGCTACGATCAGAAAATTGCTGTAGTCACCCGTTGGCTGAACGATATTAAACACATCAGTCGTCACAATCCGAGGAATCTCTGCTAATTCCAAAAAATCCTGTTCATCTATTTCATTGACCATCTTTCGGTCAATCCACCCTTCGTAACCGTCGAAAGCAAGCTTTACCTGGCACCATTTGGCATTCTCTTCAATTATTGTATAATGCTCACCAAAAAGTATTTGAGTGCACATTTCGCTCTTTTCTCGCGGTTCTGACCGCACAGGAACAATGCTGAGGTTGGAGATTCCGTATCTCATTAAAAAATTACTACTTTTGATTAATTCCAAATATACGAATTAATTACATTCGGCTTTAAACCTGAGAGAATAGAAAATTATGAATCTGGAAAAGAAAAATTGGTTTGAATCAGCAAGCTGGCACACGATTTATTTAACATCACTATTTATAATTACCGCGATTGTACTCTATTTTGCTCTTCCTCAGGAGGGACGATTTCCATATGAATTTCAAAAAGGGCGGCCATGGATGCACGCCACCTTAATTGCACCCTACAACTTTGCCATCGTGAAAGCCGATGGAACAATTAATGAAGAACGTGATTCACTGCTTAAATCGTTAACTCCCTATTTTCTATTTCATGATTCGGTTGGGAAACAGCAGATTGCAAATCTTTCAGTCAAAATTGATGCGATCACACTTAATGAGAATACCGAGATTCTTTACTCCAGAATTGTTAAAAACAAAGTACTTACGATATTTGAAAAAATCTATAATTCGGGAATCCTCGAACAAGCGGCAAGCAATTATCCCTTTTTGTTGGGAAAAAGCGAATTGCTGATTGTGAAGAATAACCTGGCCGAAAAAGTTCCGGCAGGACAACTCTACTCGTTGAAAACGGCCTATTCTGAAGCAAATGCAAGGCTTGACCTGCTCAAAAAAGGTGATCCTGATTTTAATAAAATCATTGAAAAACTCCATCCTGAAGATTATCTGTCTGTTAACCTATCGTTTGATCCCGATAAAACGGAAGGTGAAAAACAAAAAATCCTTGAAAACCTGTCTACGACCAATGGCGTAGTGCAGGAAGGAGAAAGAATTGTTTCGCAAGGCGATGTGATTTCACCTCAAACCTATGTTATTATCGAGTCGCTGAAATCAACCTATGAAAAAAGCCGTGGTGATTTTTCGAAATACTACCTGATTATTATCGGGAAAATGTTATTTATCATCATGTTGCTATTGACACTTTTTCTGTTCATCTATAATATTCGCAGAAAATTACTTAGTTCAAAACGTGATGTCACTTTTACACTACTAATGATGGTATTGATGATCTTTTTCTGCAGGATCATCGTCCAAACTAACAACATCTCCGTTTACATCGTACCCTTCACCGCACTTGCGTTAATCATCCGTACCTTTCTCGATGCCCGCCTTGCAATTTTCGTAAATACAATTACTGCGCTGATTGTAGGTTTCATGGTGCCAAACGGATATGAATTTGTACTCTTGTCAATTCCTGCAGGAAGCATTGCGGTGATCAGTCAGAACAATCTCCAGCGTCGCGACCAATTGATCCTGACATCCGTAATTATATTTTTTGTATATGCTTTTACATATGTCGGAATATCGCTGATTCAGGAAGCCAGTTTTGCAAGTATCGACTGGACAATAATAAAATGGTTCCTGATTAATGCCGCGCTCACATTGATCACTTATCTGGTTGTCTTTCTGATTGAAAAGTCTTTCGGATTTGTCTCGGATGTTACACTGATTGAATTATCCTATTCGAATCAGAAACTACTGCGCAAACTTGCAGAAGAGGCTCCCGGAACTTTTCAACATTCGCTGCAAGTTGCCAATCTGGCCGAAGGTGCAATTCTGAAGATAGGAGGAAATCCGCTGCTTGTAAGGGCTGGTGCACTTTACCACGACATCGGGAAATTGACGGATCCCCAATTTTTTACTGAAAATCAAGCGTTGGGAATCAACCCTCACGACAATCTATCGTTCGAAGAGAGTGCGAAAATAATTATGGAACACGTCAGTCGTGGGGTTGACCTTGCTCAAAAACATAAAATCCCCGAGCAAATCACTGATTTTATCAAAACACACCATGGCACCACCAAAACAAGTTATTTTTTCATTGAGTCGAATAATAAAAATCGACAGGAAACCGATGAAAGCCTTTTTACCTATCCAGGTCCGTTGCCCTCAACACGCGAAACAGCTGTTGTAATGCTTGCTGACAGTATCGAAGCAGCATCCCGCAGTCTTGATAAAAAAGATAATGAAAGTTTAAAAGATCTAATCGATACAATTTTTCAGGAAAAGATAGAAGCGAGACAGCTCGACCTTGCACCACTGACGTTCAAAGACATAACGCTACTGAAGGAAATTTTCCTTGAAAAACTTCTCAACATTTATCATGTGCGGATTCATTACCCTCAAAAAGAAGCATAAACAGAGTATACTTTCAATTTAATTTGCACGAAAGTTGTAGCAAATTGCAAAAGAGACCCTAAAAATATGTCTCAAATTAGTCTCCAAATGAAACGAATAATATATTCCACCCTTTTCTTTTCTATTTTTTTATTCTCCGGTTGTAAAAAGGACACCCCCCAGAATATTGTTCAAACAATTGATCCATCCGTACAATTTACTGCCAATACATTCAACGATTTGTACTTATGGTACGAATCGATGCCGGCTGTCGACCTTACTACGATTAAAACTCCAGATGAATACATCAACAAAGTTAGATACATAAAAGACCGATGGAGTTTCACAATGACCTATACTGATATGGTTGGTTTACTCCAGAACGGCGAAACAACAGGTTGGGGAGCCGGAATGGGATTTGACGAACTGAATCTCCTTCGAATTCTGTTCGTTTACGACAACAGCGCAATGGGTAAAGCAGGAGTTAAACGCGGCTGGCAAATAAAAGCCTTGAATGGTAAAACAGTGGCTTCCATGAGCGACGCTGAGGTAAACACGGCACTTAATAATGCAGGTAACTCATTTGTATTTATAAAAAATGATGGTTCCGAAACAACCATTCAACTAACTCAGGGAGCTATCATTATCAATTCTGTGCAGTATTCAGGCATCTTCCCAAGAGGAGCAAAAAAAGTTGGATATCTTGTTTTTAGTGATTTTCTTGGAAGTTCTGTGAAAGAACTGAATTCAGTATTTGATGGTTTTTCGAGCCAGGGAGTCACCGATTTGATTCTCGATCTTCGATACAATGGTGGTGGCACACTCGACTGCGCCGACTCACTGGTTGCTATGCTTGCCGGAAAACCCAACAGTGGCAAAGTATATAACACACTAACATACAACAATAAGCACATCAGAATGGGGTATCAAAGTTTAATCGGGCTGAAAAGCAATAGTGTCCAACTCGATAAACTTGTCGTGATAACCACTTCTTCAACAGCCTCAGCAAGTGAGTTGGTAATATCAGGACTCAAACCCTATATGAATATGAAGCTTATTGGCTCAACGACTCACGGGAAACCGGTTGGTATGAACATTGAAGGAGATACAAAACTCAATATTGCTGTTGCGCCCATTAGTTTTCGGAATGTGAATTCACAGGGGTACAGCGACTATTTCGATGGTATTCCTGTTGATTTTACTGTAAAAGACAATGTGACACAGGATTGGGGTAACCCAACTGATGCCTGCCTTACAGCAGCGCTCAATTATATTTCGCTTGGAGCGATCGGTTCGATCAACATTAAATCAGCAATCATACCGGGAAGAATTATCTACAAAGGCACTGATCATCCTGTTGAAAATCTTTATCAATCCGGAAACAAGCCGGTTCAATGAAATGAACAATATTTAGACTCATTATAAATGATATTTAGATACTGAAATCCAATCCCTTTTTCTACTTTTCGGAGTTAAAATTCAACTCTAAAACATAATATGCAGACAATTAAAAAGGGACTCATTCTTACCCTCTCACTATGGCTCATTGCCGGTTTTTCGTATGCCGGAAACAAAGATGACGAAGGCTATAAATTCCAATCAATTAAAGAAATACCTCACACTTCTGTGAAAAATCAATTCAGGTCAGGTACCTGTTGGTCTTTTGCAGGAATGTCGTTTTTCGAATCTGAAATGCTCCGGATAGGTAAACCTGAAGTTGATCTATCTGAGATGTTTCTGGTAAATATGTGCTATCGCGACAAAGCGGTTAAGTATGTAAGGATGCAGGGAAATACCAACTTCGGTTCAGGAGGTGTGCTTTATGATGACTTATATGTTGCCAATAAGTACGGACTTGTTCCTGAAAGTGCTTATCCGGGAATAAAATACAATGAAGAAAAGCATGTTCATGGCGAAATGGACAATGTTCTTCGGAAAATGGTTGAAGGGGTTGTTGAAAATAAAAATAAGAAACTGTCTCCTGTATGGGACGAAGCAGTAAATAGTACGATCGATGCCTATCTGGGTGCAATTCCACAAAACTTTGAATATAAAGGCAAAAACTATACTCCCAAATCATTCGCCTCTGATTACTGCGGAATTAACAGTGATGATTATGTCCAGATTACATCATTTAATCACCATCCTTTTTATCAGCCATTTATCCTTGAAGTGCCTGACAACTGGCTCTGGAGTGAATTCTACAACGTTTCGATCGACGAACTTCAGGAAATCGTGGATTCTTCGATTGAAAAAGGTTATTCTGTCCTTTGGGCAGCCGATACAAGTGAAAAAGGATTTTCAACCAGCCAGAAAGGAATAGCCGTAGTTCCGGAGAAGGTTCCTACGAATATGAATGATGCGGAAATTGCCAAATGGGACAGTCTTTCAGATAAAGAGAAGGAAGCAGCGATCTATAAATTTGACAAACCAGGCAAAGAAAGAGTTATCACGCAAGAAATAAGACAGATGGCATTTGATAGTCAGGAAACCACCGATGACCATGCCATGCACCTGGTCGGGTTGGCCAAGGACCAAAATGGCACAATTTATTATAAAGTGAAAAACTCATGGGGAAAGTACAATGATTTAGATGGATATTTTTACGCATCCAAACCTTATTTGCGTTACAAAACCACGGCTATTGTTGTAAACAAAGCGGCATTACCCGAAGCAATCAGGAAAAAACTCAAATTATAGTTATTTGCGGTTTTAATTAATCAAATATTTATCTACTTTTGCGGCCAGTTCCGTACGCAATCTCTGACAGCAAACAAATAGACACTGTGAATATTGCGTTCGTTAATAATATTGTAAAATCAATCATGATGGATCTGATTAAAATTGCAGAAAACGCGTTTTTAGGTGAGCCGAAAGAGTTACCTACATTTCACGCAGGCGACACAGTAACTGTCCGTTACAAGATCATTGAAGGTGTTAAAGAGAGAATTCAGAACTATAAAGGTACTGTAATTCAAATCAAAGGTGCCGGTACAACAAAAACATTTACCGTTCGCAAAATGTCTGGTAATATCGGTGTTGAAAGGATTTTCCCTTTCTTCTCGCCCTTTATCGATGGGATCGAAGTTAACCGTATGGGTCGTGTACGTCGTGCACGTTTGTACTATCTTCGCGAATTGACTGGTAAAAAAGCCAGAATCAAAGAAAAAAGATTCTAAGAACAACGACTTTAAAAAAAGGGTTCCCAAAAGGAACCCTTTTTTTTGTAATTTTAGAAAAAATTATCCTCTCTTTATGGCATTTCTGACGAAGGAAAAACTATTCACTAAACGATGGTTTGTCGACTATGGATTCATTACAATTGGATCCTTTATTATGGCGGTGGGTTTTGTATTTTTTATTACTCCTCACAAAATAGTACCGGGTGGAATCTATGGCCTTGGAATCATTGTCTATTATATGACCAAAGGGATGGCATTTTTTCCTGACGGATTTCCAATTGGTATATTTAACTTACTTGTAAACATTCCATTAACCTATTTTGGGATAAAACTTCTTGGTCCGCGCTTTGGAACAAAAACCATTTATGGATTTATTTCGTCGTCGATATTTATGGATGGTATCACCTGGATGCGCGAAATTGGTGATGCACCTCTTGTAAATGATGTACTGCTCTCGTGTATTTTCGGGGGCGTTTTAACCGGTATAGGACTTGGATTGATATTCAAGGCGAAAGCCACATCAGGAGGAAGTGATATTATCGCAATGGTAATCACGAGGTATACGCGTATCCCAATCGGTCAAATGCTGATATGGGTTGATTCGGCCATTGTTTTGGTTGCCCTTGCGGCCTTTAAAGACTGGCAAATCCCGCTTTACAGCATGATTGTCATCTACATCACCGGACGTGCTGTCGACCTGATTCTTGAAGGTGCCAATTACAACAAAGCGTTGATTATCATATCCGACAAACATGAAGATATCAGGGATAAAATCATCAACGATCTTGCACGTGGCGGCACTTACCTGAAAGGTACCGGTATGTATACCAATACTGAGAAAAACATTATATTTACCGTTGTGAGCAGAAGAGAGGTTGCCATTCTTGAGGAACATATCAACCAGGTTGATCCCGGGGCTTTCATTACAATTATGGATGCGAGCGAGATCCTCGGAGAAGGATTTCAATCATTAAAACACAAGATAGAAGATCATTAAGGTAAATAAAATGAAAAACTAATCATGAAAAAGGTCATATACTATTTCATATTGTGCCTTTACATGTTGCCGTTTTCGGGATTTGCTCAAAAAGTCGGATTGGTGCTTAGCGGAGGTGGCGCAAAAGGCCTTGCTCATATTGGCGTAATAAGAGCACTCGAGGAGAACAATATCCCGATTGATTATATCACCGGAACTTCAATGGGTGCCATCGTTGGTGGTCTTTATGCCTCCGGCTATTCGCCTGATGAAATGGAAACCCTTTTCAAATCCGAAGATTTCAAACTTTGGTTTAAAGGAATTATTCCCCCGGAATATGTATATTATTTCAAGAAACTCGACGAGAATCCCTCATTCATCGATCTTGACTTTGCGAGGAACGAGGATAAAATGAAACTTGCGCTCCCAACCAATATTATCCCTCCCGGTCAAATCGATTTTGCATTCATGGAACTATTCAGCCCGGCAAATGCTGTTGCTGAAAACAACTTCGATCATCTTTTTGTCCCGTTCAGATGTGTAGCAACCGATATTTACCTTAATAAACCAGTCGTATTCGGCAAAGGAGACCTTGGATTAGCCGTCAGAGCTTCAATGACGGTTCCATTCGTCTTTAAACCGATCGAAATTGACAGTGTTCTGCTTTTCGATGGAGGATTGGTAAATAACTTTCCCTACGACGTTATGCAACAGGACTTCAAACCTGATATAATGATTGGGAGCGCGATCGAGTTTAAAAATAAAAAGCCAAAAAAGGACGACCTGAAACTCCAGATATGGAATATGATGGTTCGAAAAACGAGCTATTCAATACCCGACAGTCTGGGAATTACAATTAAACCAATCGTTGATAATTTCGCTTTTCTCGACTTTGAAAAATTTGACGAAATCGAAAATGTTGGTTATAAAGCTGCTTTGGCGCAAATAGAATCTATCAAATCAAGGATTAGCAGAAGATCCAATCTTGAATCACTTACCCGCAATCGTGAGGAATTCCGAAGCAAAAGTCCGACAATGGTTTTTAACAATATTCAGGTATCTGGCGTGGATGGATCACAACGGTATTACGTGATACAGTCGATCCGTCATAAATCAAAAACATTTGATTTAGAAGGACTCCGGCGCGAATATTTTAAAATTCTGGCAGACGATAAAATCAAATCACTTTTGCCTACCGCCGACTACAACAAGAGTTCGGGCTATTTTGATCTTCAACTGAAGGCCGAGCAACAAAAACCGCTTGCAGTGGGGGTTGGAGGTTACTTCTCTCTTTCGGATGTCAACCAGGGGTACATCGGACTCGATTATCGCCTGTTCAATAATCTGCCAATTACCTTGCAGACAAACATCCATATTGGAAAATTCTACAGTTCATTCATGGTAGGATCACGTTTTAATTTTACAACAAAGCAACCTTTTTCGCTTGATCTCTATTTTATCAAGAACAGGTTCAACTACTTTTCGGGATCTACTGAACTATTCTTTGAAGATAAACGCCCGCACTATGTGATAAGGAATGATGACAATATTCAGCTCGACGTTAGTTTCCCTGCTAAAACCACATCGAAATGGGAAGCAGGAATAAACTTCGTAAATCAATCGAATAATTATTATCAAACTACAAATTACACATCGAACGACGAACCTGATCAAACTACCTTTACTGCAGGGAATTTGCATGCCCGTTTTGAGGAAAAAGCCTTTAATAAAAAGCAATATCCTACCGAAGGTAAAATGTTTAAGTTCGAAGCGGCTTATATATTTGGAACCGAAAAGGAAGAACCCGGCTCTACAAGCACAGACAAGCTGCCATACCGTAAGGAGCATCAGTATATTCAGCTGGAACTTAGCTACAAAAGGTATTTTAAATCTTCGAAATGGCTGACGATCGGCATAGAAACCAATTCTTATTTCTCGACAAAAGGGCTTTTTAATAACTATACCGCCACTTTAATTGCTGCAAATAACTTTGAACCCACCGTGAACAGTACGATCAGGTATTTACCTTACGTCAGGGCCAATAACTTTGTTGCCGGGGGTTTAAAAGCAATCATTCCCATCTCTCCGTCAACACATTTCCGACTCGAAGGATATTATTTCCAACCATTTAAAGAATTATTAAGCGACAGCAACAATAAACCCTATTACAATGACCGGTTTTTCACATCCAATCAATTTATCGGAAGCGGCGGTCTTGTGATTCACACCCCTTTCGGACCGGCGAGTCTACTATTGAATTATTTCAGCAACAGTAATCCGAGGTTTTATGTGCAGGCCAGCTTTGGCTATTTGCTGTTCAATCGTCATGAAAATTAAAATGATTGCTAACTTGCGCTGAAAATCGGCAAATTTCCGAACGCTTAGTTCCGGTAAATTCCGGTGCATTTGCTGATTGTTAAAATCAATAATCAAAACAATTTAAGCTTTATTACGATGATTGATATCGACGAACTGAACGACAGGTTTTCACTAGGAGGTGTGGTAAAATTTGCTGAACTGCATGATAAATTAGTTTATTTGACCGTCGCAAACCAATATGCCGATGCCCAAATTTGCCTGTATGGTGCACACGTAATGAGTTTCAGACCTCATCATTCGGAGGAGATTCTATGGATGAGTCCGAAAAGTAATTTTCAAATCGGGCAACCTATTCGTGGAGGTATTCCCGTATGTTTCCCCTGGTTTGGTCCGCATAAAAGCGATTCTGCCAAGCCGCAGCACGGTTTTGGACGCCTGATGTACTGGGAGGTGACTGAAACTGCAGTCAAGACCAATGGCAAAACGCTGGTTGGGTTTAAGCTTTGCTCATCGGATGAAACAAAGGCTTACTGGCCTCACGATTTTTGCGCTGAGCTGACGGTTATTATCGGAAAAACACTGGAAGTAAGCCTTAAAGTGACCAATCAATCGGCTGAACCACTCGAATATACCTGCGCACTTCATTCGTATTATAACATTTCGGCCATCGAAGATATTACAATCACAGGATTGCAGGGGGCCCGTTATCACAGCCAGCTCGAACCGGGTGAGTTTATTCAGGATTCTCCCAAAATCGAAATCAGGAAAGCTGAAACCCGTCATTATCACAATACCATAGCCACTTGCATGATTGAAGATTCCCTGTTTAAAAGGAAAATCCGCATCGGAAAAGCAGGAAGCGGGATTACGACTGTCTGGAATCCCGGTAAAGATGCCAGTGCTGCGATCGATGATATGCCAAATGATGCCTACCTGCATTTTGTTTGTGTCGAGGCCGTCAATGCGTTCGAGGATGTGATCAAATTGGCTCCCGGAGAATCACATTCAACTTCAGCAATGATTGGTCTGGAATCTTAATCAACCGTTTACAAAGTTTTATCAATCAATACCGGGGGAATTTAAGATGAATAATTTGAACTATGGTGTAATTGGCAATTGCAGAAGTGCAGCCCTTGTATCAGAGAAAGGAAGTATTGACTGCTGATGCCTGCCCGATTTCGATTCACCGTCAGTTTTCGCCAAACTTCTTGATAAAGAAAAGGGTGGTTCATTCAGTATTGATGTTGACGACAGTTATACAATCAATCAAAAATACCTTTACCGGACAAATGTGCTAAGCACGAAGTTTAATTCAACCGAAGGTTCATTTGAGGTCATCGATTTCATGCCCAGGTACAAGACAAGCGACAATGAAAGTTATGCATCGGCCGAGATTTACCGTTATATCCGGCTTATATCCGGGGCCCCCGTCTTCAAAGTCAATTACAATCCAAAGCTGAATTATGCAATTGAGGAAGTTTTTCATATAACTGTGGATGACCACATCAGAACATATTCAACCGAGCGGCCTACCAATTGTATCTACCTGTATTCCAGTTTAAATCTTGATGATATTTTGGGTGCCAAAGACATTACCCTCACAGCGCACCAGTTTCTTTTAATGTCGTACAATCAAAAATTAATCGAAATAGACATTAACAGGGTTTATCTTGAATATCAGCGCACCAAAGTTTATTGGCTCAACTTTACAAACCGTTCGAAGAAATACGAGTTATATACCGAAGAAATAATCAGGAGCTTATTGGTTTTGAAAATAATGTCGTTTCAATCGACAGGTGCCGTGTTGGCAGCATTAACGACCAGTCTTCCTGAGACAATCGGGGAAGTCCGTAACTGGGATTACCGGTTTTGCTGGTTGCGCGATGCTTCAATGTCAATCGAAACCTTGCTGAAGATGGGTCATTACAGAACTGCACAGCGATTTTTATTTTTCATTAAAGGAATTCTTAAATCGAAGGACGATTCATTTCAGATCATGTATGGCATCAGGGGCGAAAGAGAACTGACCGAAGCCAACCTGCTGCATTTGTCTGGCTATGAAGGCTCGAAACCCGTAAGAATTGGCAATGCCGCCTATTTCCAAAGGCAGAATGATGTATTTGGCTATTTGCTGAATGTTATTTACCAGTATTACGTCTTTTTCCCTGGTACTTTGGACGAGATTGAAGATATCTGGGAGATCCTCCGGAATATTACCCAAACTGTTTCAGAACATTGGCAAAGTCCCGACAAGGGAATCTGGGAAATTCGCGGTATTGAAAAGCACTTTGTTTTCTCGAAAGTGATGAGTTGGGTTGCAATGGACAGGGCCGCAAAAATAGCCAGCTTACTGAATAAGGATCATCAATGCGAAACATGGAGAGGTATTGCTGATGAAATTAAGGAAGATATACTAAGGAATGGCTGGAACAAGGATCTGCAAACATTTACGCAGACCTACGACAATTTGCATGTCGATGCTTCACTATTGCTCATGGAAGAATATGGTTTTATTGTTGCCGATGATCCGAAATTTAAAAAGACAGTCATTGCCGTGAAAACCGGACTTCATCACGAAGGGTTGATGTACCGCTACTTAAACGAAGATGATTTTGGCAAGCCAAGCTCTTCTTTCACAATCTGTACCTTCTGGTTGATCCAGGCCATGTTTAAGATTGGTATGGAAGAGGAGGCAAAAGCGATTTTTGACAATCTGTTAAAATGTGGAAACCATGTTGGACTCTTTAGCGAAGACATTGATTTCGCGACAAAACGGCTTCTTGGAAATTTTCCACAGGCATATTCACACCTTGCATTAATAAATACTGCAGCACTGTTCTCCAAACCCCGGTTTATCTCTAAATTTATTAAGCCATAATCCAATAAAGGGGTCTTAAAAGAGGTTTTCAGCCCTTCCCGAAGTTTCAGGGACCTTCATTTTATAAAAAACCGATCACCATGGATGTAAAGAATAAGACAATAAGTATGGTCAATGAAACACATTTTGAGAGGTTGGTTATCGCTGCCTATCGTTTGCCTTTTAAGCTAAGCAAGGCAAAGAAAGGATACAAAGCCATTCAAAATTCCGGAGGCCTTGTCTCAGCCATTCTTGCTTTGTCCGAGAATTTCAAAAACAGTAACAAGGCTTTAAAGAACAGTAAAATTGTCTGGGCCGGAATTGCCGATGATTTACCCGATGATGTTACACCTGAAAGTTTTGAAAACGATAAATTCGACATCCTGCCTGTTACAATTCCTCAGCAGGTAAACGATTTATATTACGGAGGATTCTGTAACGATCTTATCTGGCCGCTGTTTCACTATTTTCCTTCTTATGCTGTGTTTAATTCCGATTATTTTAAGGCCTATGAAGAGGCAAACTTAAAATTTTGCGAAGAACTTGTAAAGACAATCAAACCCGGTGATTTTGTTTGGATTCACGATTACCAGTTAATGCTGCTACCCGAAATGATCAGGCAAAGAATGCCCGACGTAACGATTGGTTTCTTCCTGCATATCCCCTTCCCATCGTTCGAAATATTCAGATTACTGCCCCGTCATTGGCGCGAATCGGTCGTTAAAGGGATGCTTGGAGCCGATCTGATCGGATTTCATACGCATGATTATACGCAACATTTTCTTAAATCGGTTAGACGCACCACGGGTTATGAATGTCATCAGAACATCATCTACACCCCAAATAAGCTTGTAAAAGCCGACGCATTTCCGATTGGAATCGACTATGATAAATTCCATGATGCTTGTCTTAAAAAGGCAGTACTGATTGAAAAACAAAAAATTAAAAAGCATCTTTCCTCGCAGAAACTTATTTTTTCGGTCGACCGGCTTGATTACTCAAAAGGTTTGCTGCTGAAACTGAAAGGATACGAGACGTTCCTCGAAACGTATCCTGAATGGCAATCGAAAGTAGTTTTCAATATGGTAGTTGTCCCCTCGCGCGACAGTATCGGGAGATACCAGGAAATGAAGAAGGAAATTGAATCAACCGTTGGAAGGATAAATGGTCAATACAGCACGCTGGCCTGGCGACCCATCGTTTATCAGTATAAATCACTCACATTTAATGAGCTCATTGCGCTATACAATGTGAGTGAGGTAGGACTTATTACGCCATTGCGCGATGGGATGAACCTTGTAGCGAAGGAATACATTGCCTGCCAGGTCGAAAATGAAGGCGTATTAATTCTGAGCGAAATGGCGGGTGCGGCGGCAGAGATGAATGAAGCACTGATTATCAATCCTGTTGACAACCTGGAGATGGCAGAGACTATTTTTAATGCCCTCGAAATGAAATCGGAGGAAAAACACGCCCGACTCGAAAGGATGCAAAACAGGATTTCGAATTACAATGTTTTTACCTGGGCTTTCGATTTTTTCAACCAGACTTACGACACCAAAGAACAACAGAATCAACGGAATGTAAAATTTATCAACAAGACGATTTCATCACAAATTGTTTCAGATTACAGGAAAACCGGTCGACGGATACTCTTCCTGGATTATGATGGTACACTTGTTCCGTTTGCGAAATATCCGGAGCTGGCAACCGTCGAAACAGGCACATTGGATATTATTCGAAAATTGTCGGCTGATCCCAAAAACCAGGTTGCGATCATCAGCGGAAGAGATAAAAAGTTTCTTGAAAAGCAATTTGCAGATGCCAATGTCAGTCTGGTCGCCGAACATGGTTATTATATTAAAAAAGCGGGTGGCGAATGGGAAGCGACAATCAACACCGATGAGCAATGGAAAGAAGCTGTTTTACCCATTATGAATGAATATGTAAGTCGCTGTCACGGTACATTTATCGAAGAAAAGACAGGAAGTATCGCCTGGCATTACCGCAATGCCGACTCAGAATTTGCGGAGTTGCGCCTGCATGAACTGATGAACAACCTGGCTGAAATCATCCGTTATAAAACGGATTTAGAAATCCTTGAAGGACATAAGGTTTTAGAGGTCAAAAGCGGGAAATACGACAAGGGACAAGCAGCCAATACGCTGATGACGGATCAGAATTTTGACTTCATCTTTGCCGCCGGTGATGATAAAACAGACGAATTTCTTTTCAGCACCTTATCCGATGCTGCCTGTTCAATCAGGGTTGGCCTAAGTCCCTCTTTCGCAAAATATAACGTAACCGACATTCCCGCTCTGTTGAAATTACTGGAGGAATTCACGAAATAGTATTCCCTCCCCAACTATGAGGTCGGACAATTGGTGGACCTTCAACTATCGGAAATTGGAAAGTTAGCTCCATCGCAGAATGCACCTTCAGTTGGTGCGCAGTTTACCGATGGACCGCTGAATGTCTATTTAGGACGACTGACTAACGCACAATCAGGTTACAAACTCGCTCTTGTACAGCTGCGTAAGAATGATGAAACCGAAAAGATCGAACTGGCCGGCAAGGCGCGAGAAAAGGCTGTTTCAGCTTTTAACAGGGCAATAAAAACTCACCTGTTGTCAGAAGACCCGGAAGAGGTTGATGCTGCCAAAAGTCTGAACTATTTACTAAAGAGTTTCAAAAACCTGCAATCACTCAATTTTGAAGACGAAACGACCGGGATCGACAAATTGGTGGATGAACTTAAGAAAGACAGCTATCAACCAAAGGTTACAATACTTAACCTGGGACAATTTGTTAAGCGGATGGATGCTTCGAACAGCAACTTTAAAACGCTGTTTGAAGGTCGTATGGAAGGAATCGTATTAACCGTATCTTACAATGCGAAAAGCTTGCGCAAAGTGTTGGTGAAGGAATACAAGTATCTCTGCGACTATGTGCTTTCGATGGCCAGGGCTCGCGAGGACAACGACGAGTTCAACGATATTCTGTTGAGACTGAACAACACAAGGAAATACTATTCCGATTTGCTTGCCCGTCGCGCGGGATCGGCAGCAGACAAACCTGTTTCAGAAAGGCAACCTGAAACGGCGACATAGCTCCGGACTTAACTAACAAATCACTAAAGAGAGGCTGTCACGGATAAGTGGCAGCCTCTCTTTTGCTTTATCGTAACCAACCGGCAAATAAGACACAGGATCAAAAAAACCTCAACCAATGAATTGATTTTTGTTTTAATTATCGGTATAATTACAGACCTAAAATAATCGATATGGATAACGAAGCAAGATTTTCAGCATTGAACCTTGTATTGCCTCCGGCACCGGAACCCAAAGGGGTTTATACGCCGCTGCTAAAGGTCGGCTGTTTTATTTACATTTCAGGTCATTTGCCGGTGAATAACGACGGAACGCTTCAGCGTGGTAAGATTGGACAGGATATGGATCAGGACGCAGGTAAACTGGCAGCACGACAGGTCGGGCTTACGATATTGGCGACACTGATTGCCAACCTGGGATCGCTTAACCGGATTAAACGCGTGATAAAAGTGTTTGGGATGGTGAATGCCACGACCGATTTCGAGAAACAACCTTATATTGTCAACGGATGCAGCGAATTGCTTGTTGAAGTTTTTGGGCGGGAGAACGGCATCGGCGTGCGGAGTGCTGTAGGTGTGGGAAGCCTTCCGGAGAACGTACCTGTCGAGATTGAAGCGATTTTTGAGTTGAATGAGGAGTAACGGCGACTGGGTGAAGAAGAGAAGGGGAAAGAATGCGATTTTCTGTCACATTTTCTCCCCTTCTCTTTCTTACTTACTCTCTCTCACTCCCTCCCAGTCTTTCCTTAGTCACGAAAATAATGGGGAAGCGAATGCGGCAGCTCAAAAGACATTTCAATCAGTCCGCTAAAAACCCCGTTTTCATAAAGCGGCGATTGGTGAATGATTTTCTTCATTCCTGCTTTTTGAATGGTATAAGTATTTGTAACCGGCTTTTTTAACATCTCTGCCAGCTTCGAACGCGAAGGTTCCGGGTGACAGTCGAGCAGATTTGTCCCTATAAGATCTGCTCCGCCATACTTCATAAAAGCCTTTTTTGAACCATCATTCATATAAGTGATGATCCCTTCACGATCGCAAATTGTAATTGCACCTTCGAATTCTTCTGACCAGATATTCATTTCAAACAGGTTTTGACTATTTCTTTTTTAAACATCTTACCCAGTCAATTTCGAAATGGTGCGGCAACGATTCTCCGTTGACCGGCTGGTGAAGGCTTCCGATAAAATTAATGAACAGTTCCCCTATATTTTTAGCTACCTGTTCGCGATGAACCTCGTAGTTATTGATTTTCCAGACCACAAGATTTCCGAAAATTTCAAGTCTGAAGATATGAAAATTGTTGTAATTCAATCCTTTGATCTGAACTAATTTTTTGATATTTGCTTTTCCAGGCTGATCAATAATTCCCATACCAACACAGTTATTGCCACTCCTGAAGACATCGATTTGCGGAAAAGGTTGGCTGCCTGTAAGCGAAAATGCACTCGTGATCGCTTTATTTGCCTGAAATTTTACTTTTGCCTCAATAACTCCCTCTTTGAATCTGAAACTATTCCCTGTATTTAAAATTCCGGAGCTGAACTCAAATTTTTTGGGAAGAAGTCCAATCGCAGGATCCCAAACTTGTCCTTCCGATTTTTCGGATTTGGTAACAATTGAGAGTACTTTATTTCGGATCACAATATTTTTTAATCCATTGTAGGCCTGAAGTTCGTTCGCCTGCGAGAAGCTGAAACCTGCCATTTTTGAACCCCAGTAATTTTCAGGTTCCCATAGCTTTGTCGCAAGTAGATGTTCTGTAAAATTATCCTCCATTACAATTTCCCACTGATCGAAAAATGCAAGCTCAGGTCGCTTCTTAAGCTGAAAGTAAGTGCTAATTATCTTGCTATTTTCCAATTTATTAAACTCTTTCTCGGTGGCATGCTCAGGAGTGGAACTGTACCTTTTTTTGTTTTTGAGAAAGGCAACACGTTCTTTAAACTCAGGTTTTCCCACTTCGGATCTTAACTCGATAAGACGGGCTAACTCTTTCGAATCCACCATCTTTTGATGATTGGAATAAAGTGGAGACTTGATGCACTTTAGGTAGAAAATGATTTCGTTGCTTTTCGATAATTGGTTAAACTCTTTGAAAGGTGCATAATCGGGGGTCGTTTCGAAACGTGCTGAATTCTTGAGATAAGCTTCACGTTCAAGAAAAGACTGCTCATTGGTTTCTTGTCTTAGTTGTTCAAATTTAGCAGGAAGTCCAAGATTTTCAACGGTTTTAAAATTTCTGTAAGCCCTTGAATTCAGAAACTTACGATATATTTTTGCTTTAGGATCCTTCTTTTTTGAATGATCATCCAACTTTCCTTTTTCTGTAGCTTCGAGCTCAAGAAACAATCGGTATTCATCGGATGCCAGCGTCGAATAGTAGTGTTTTATTCGTGCACTATTCTGTAAAGTGTTAAAATCTTTCCTTTTACGAAATTCTGTTGAATCTTTGTAGCGAAATGATTCAGCGTCATTTTTACGTCGGATAAAATCGGGTGCCTCAACAATACTCTTCAAACCAAAATAACGTGAAAGCTCTGAACTTGCTGTTATTTTATTAAGCCTGTTAAAATCATTTGATTGAATGAATTTGAAATAGTCTTTAATCGGTTTTGAATGTTCAAGATTGTTCTTTTCGTTGAGAAGTTTATTCTCAACGCTTCCGATAAGGCTAAGATTGATTATGTCGTTCTTTTTTGCCTGAAAATCATTGGATTGAATCAGAAGTTTCAGTTCATTATATCGGACAAGTTCTTTGGACGCTTCAATTAAATGTAACTCATCCCGCATTTTAAAAAGGTCAGCCCATGCTGAATCCAACTTTTGCACTGACGGAATTAGTCCCAGAAAATAGCGTAAGCGAAATGAGAATGACATATTAATAGTTTTAAATCAGATCTATACAAAAACAATCATATCAGTGTGAAGATATGGTAAAGCTAAGGAAATATTGAGATATTAATGCTGATTATTTTAAATAGACCTCAATTTTTTTGATCCGCATCCCGATTACGGTTGAAAAAGGCTAATTTTGAAACGGATTGGATTAAAATAATAAAATGAACTTACCCGAAATATTTGTCAGGCGAATGATAACAATGCTGGATAATGAATATGACGAATTCCAGCAATCATTAGATAATGAGGCATCAACGACAATCAGGATAAATCCTGCCAAATTTAAAGGAGAGCCAAATCTAACCCGGATTGACTACTGCGGGACAGGATACATTTTACCAAGGCGACCTGTTTTTACGATTGACCCGTTTATCCATTCAGGGGTATACTATGTCCAGGAATCGAGTTCGATGTTTTTGGAACAGGCCGTAAAGCAAATTATCACAGGATCAGGTCTGAACGTGCTCGATTTGTGCGCAGCACCGGGTGGAAAATCGACCCACCTTGTATCGCTGCTACCCACGGACAGCCTACTGGTTAGCAACGATGTAATCAGGGCACGTGGGCAAATTTTATCCGAGAATTTAAAGAAGTGGGGTAAGCCAAATGTTATAGTCACGAATAACGATCCGCATGATTTCCAGCGGTTACCTGGTTTTTTCGATCTGCTGATAATTGATGCGCCTTGTTCTGGTGAAGGGCTTTTCAGACACGATGAAAATGCAGTTCAGGAGTGGTCGTCCGACAATGCTCAGCTTTGTACCCAGCGGCAGCAACGCATACTTGCCGATGCCTGGCCAACACTTCGTGAGGGTGGGATATTAATATACAGCACATGCACATTTAATCCGGCGGAGAATGAAGAGAATATAAAGTGGCTTAGTGAATTTGCAGATATCGAGCCCGTTAGTTTGAAAATAGAAGATCAGTGGGGAGTAACGCCGACCGATGCCGGTGGTTTTCCTTGTTACCGGTTTTATCCCCATAAAGTGATGGGCGGTGGTTTCTTTATGGCGGTTGTGAGAAAAACCGGAGGAAACACTATCGCTCAGGCAAAGAAAATCAAAGATAATGCGTTACAAGCTTCAAAAGGTGAAAAAGAAGTTGGTAATGCGTTAATATTGGACAAAAGTCTTGATATATTGAGATTTGAAGATTCTTTACTTGCATTCCCATCCTATCATTTATCCGATTTGTTGCAGATTAAAAATAACCTTCGGATAATTCACGCTGGGGTAAAAATAGGAGAGATGAAGCAAAAGGATTTGCTTCCGGCACACGAACTGGCATTATCAACAATTCTTAATCGTTCAGCATTTCCCGAGATTGATTTGACAATTGAAGAGGCGATAACTTACTTAAAACGTGACGACATTTCCCCGCCTTCAACAGAAAGAGGTTGGAATACTGTCGTATACAGAAATACTCCATTGGGATGGGTTAAGAACCTTGGTAATCGTTTTAACAGCGCCTATCCAAAAGAGTGGCGGATAAGAATGTCGGTTACAGAATTTCGTGATGAGCGTCTGAAAACTGAAATTGAAAAGTTCCCGCTTTAAATTCCCGCGGACACTTATTCCGCTTTTCTTCCTTCGCCTCGTTTTCTTAGATCAAGTGCATGTTGTCCCAGACCGATGATAACAACGCCTACCATAGCAATAATTCCACCGGCAATCTGGTGGGGCAAAGGAAGTGTTCCAAAGTAGAAAAAGGCTACCGGAATAATCATTAATCCCTTTGCGGATTGAATAATGGTACCACGTGAAGCCTCAATGTATTGATAAGCTTTGTATACCAATAAGATCGCTAAAATGGGATCGAGTATGGCTGCTATTATTGTATTTGTTAGTGCCCCGCCTGAAATGATAACAGGTGTACCAGCAATGATTACCCAGGCTGAGAAGAAGATTAATAACCAGAAAGTTCGGTTAAAACTGAGTATTTCGGGAGTGAGGTTATTGACCTTTGCCCGAACAATCACAGTTGCGGTGGCTGCTCCCAGACAATTCATTACAACTAGTCCGACACCTGGGATGAAAAAGTCCTTCCAGTCGAGATTTCCGGAATAGCTCGTGAGCAATGCCCCTGCAAAAACAACAAATACGCCAATTGTTTCAATGGGAGTGAATCGCTCTTTCAGAAACATAATTCCAAGCATTGTAGTGAAAAGTGGGAAGAGATTTCCAAGGAATCCGGTTACTGCAGGTTCCGAAATAGCATTTACAGAGGCATAAAATGTGGTGACTGTAAAAATTTCGATGCAACCTAAGGTAGGGAATATCCACCACATTCTGTGTGGAACCTCCGAAAGTTTTGTAAAACCACCTTTTACCCCAAGAATGATCATGTTGATTGCAAATCCAACTGAAACCATCAAAAACAAAAAGAGCGGCAGCGAAACCTCATTTAGAGCTGCTTTACTAAAAACATACACATTACTAAAAGCCAGAGTGGCCAGAAAGGTGTAAAAATATCCTTTAATGATTTCTTTCCGCACGAGATCTATTTATCTAAAATATTGAAATACTTTTAACTAATTTATTGAGGTTTTTAATCCGTCAATGCGGCTAAATTACAAATCATTCGTGTTAATAGGGAATATTATTAATATCCATACATCTTACTAATTTATCATTAGTCCCTTTTTGCCGGAAAGTTCAGGTTGCACAAAAAAAAGAAAAAAGATCAATGTCGTAGTGAACGGTGCAGGTTAGAAAAACTTTTTTGATTTTTAGTTGTTAAAGTAAAAATAAACAATTTTGAGGGTGCGGGGTCAGCACTTTAATCACTGACAAAATTCGAATGAGAAAATTATTTATGGTTTTAATTTTATTTATTGGGTTTACTGTTTCTGGTATGGCACAAACTGTTACTAAACCAACAAAAAAAGTAGATAGTAAAACCAGCGTTGCTCCAGCGGCAAAGAAAGCCAGTTCTGAAAAGGTTGCAAAAGTTCCGGCTTCTGCCACTAAAACACCTGCGCCAGCTGCGGCTAAACCTGCAGTTGAAAAGCAAAAATCAGCAACTAAATCAGATGTGGTACTAAAAAAAGATGGTACACCGGATAAGCGTTACAAAAATAGTACACCAACCGCCGGTCCATTGAAAAAAGATGGTACTCCTGATATGAGATATAAAGAAAATAAAAAGGCAAAATAAATCTGATAGAAGACTTAAACTTTCAGTAAATACTTTTTCCAGAACAACAAAGGGAATACATCTTATTGCTATTCCCTTTGTTGTTCTATTTTATTCTATCAGATTCATACTCAGATTCAAATCTTGAAGGATCATATCTTCGTAAAAGTCTTCCAAATTGTTTTGTCCGGATCGCTATCTTTAATTTTTCATTCGTAATCTTTCGTCCTGAATCGGAATTTTGAACAGTAAGGTAGATGAAATGTTTTAGAGCGGTTTCATTATCCATTGTTTTACTGTATAAACTATTGAGATAAGTCTCAAATTCATAACGGCTTGGTTCTCTTTTTATCTTCCTTCTTGGCGGTGATAGCGTTTCTTGAATATCTAATTCGTCTTCTTTAAACAAAAGCATTTGACTCCCATCATCAAAATAAAATAACAGCTTTCCAATGTGCTCTGGCTGCGCTCTGTCCGAAGATTTTATTTCTTTAATTTCAGAAATACTTCTGAATTTTCTTTGGCCCGGAAACTTAAAATCCTGACCTACTTTTAATTCACTTGCTTTCATTTCTATTTATTTTAGTTCATTACTATGTTTGTTTTTGTTCAACTGACATTATTATAAATACTTATAACAATTATAATTACAAATATTTTCATATTTACTTTAGTAATTAATATTAATCCACCATTAAATATAATCAATATAGCTTCCCCATAATATTTAAGCGAAAATTGCCAAAACTGCCTAATGTTAAAATTGTAATTATTTGATTCTACGTATTATATTAATAAAGTTTCAGCTTACTAATAAATTTTGAAAATTTGCAACCAAGGTATGGAGCATAAACCGGCATGTCAGCATTTTTTAAGTAAGGATCTGGAATTTGTTTAATGGCTGATGCCGGCACAAAAATTCTGATCAATGGCAATAAGTAATTCCATTGGAATTTGAAAACACGTTGGTTAAAAGATATCTGTTTTCGTCATCTTTTGCTTTTGTATTTTAGTAATGTTTGGGCAAGTTCTTCAGGGTAGAACTAACTGTAGATCGTTTAATGCTTATAAAACGGCCTGCTAATTTAAGAATGTCAATAAAAAAGGCTGCCAACTTTCGTTAACAACCTTATTATCTGCGGAGAGAGTGGCTCTTTCTCTTGAACCCTCTTCAAATATCACAAAAGTTCAAACTGTTATAAATAAGATAATTAATCCATTTATATTTAAATAAAATATCTCGAAATATCTTGATATTTATTCAAAATTGGGTGTATATTTGGGTGTGAAAACAAATATGCCCCAACATGAATATCAAACGCAATATCATTTTTACCCTTGAAAGAAGAAAAAAGAACAATGTGTTGGTCACCGACAATGTTCCTATTCGGATGAGGGTTATTTATGTAGGCAACCGGATAGATTTCAGCACCGGATACCGAATAGATGAATCTAAATGGGAGTCAGACAAGCAACGGGTAAAGAACGGATGTACAAACAAACTTAAACAAAGTTCTTCTGAAATCAATGGTGATCTATTAAAATATTACACTGATATTCAGGATATATTTAAAGCGTTTGAAGTCGCAGATACAACCCCGACAGCGGAACAACTTAAAAGCGCGTTTAATAAGAAATGCGGAAAAGACATTTCCGATGAAACAGAATCTGAACTATCGAAAGCTTCTTTTATGAATATTTTCGATGAATTTGTGAAGGAATGTGGGACGAAAAATAACTGGACCGATTCTACCTACGAAAAATTTGCGGCGGTAAAAACTCATTTAACCAATTTCAATTCCAGCCTCACATTTGAGGTGTTGGATGAATCCTGTTTAAGTGAATATGTAATTTATCTTCGGGATAAAAAGGATTTAAGAAACAGTACAATCGGCAAACAAATCGGCTTCCTTAAATGGTTTCTTCGTTGGGCTTTTAAAAAAGGCCATCACAACAATAGTGCTTTTGAATTATTCAAACCCAAATTGAAAAACACTAAAAAGAAAGTTATTTTCCTGACCTGGGAAGAGTTGAACAAATTGCGCGAATATAAGATTCCTCCAACAAAACAATATTTGGAACGGGTTCGGGATGTGTTTTTATTTACTTGCTTCACGGGTCTAAGGTATTCTGATGTGTATAACCTGAAAACGAGTGATATTAAAGATAATCACATAGAAATAACAACAGTCAAAACGGCTGATAGCCTGATTATTGAGTTGAATAACCACAGTAAATCCATATTAGAAAAGTACAAAGAGGTTCATTTTGAAAATAATAAAGTTCTACCGGTAATTACCAATCAGAAAATGAACGAATACCTTAAAGAGTTGGCCGAGTTAGCCAAAATAAATGAGCCAGTAGGCGAAACATATTATAAAGGAAATCAGCGGATAGATGAAGTAACTCCAAAGCATGCACTTCTGGGTACTCATGCCGGACGAAGGACGTTTATTTGTAATGCTTTGTCCTTGGGTATTCCTCCACAGGTGGTCATGAAATGGACCGGGCACAGCGACTACAAAGCAATGAAGCCATATATTGATATAGCTGATAAAATAAAAGCCAGTGCAATGGAGAAGTTCAATCAGTTATGATGTATTCTGATTTATATTTGTAATAAGAATTTTAAATAAAGTGCAAGCCCAAGAATTATGGATAATCCTGACAAAAATATAGAGCGAAAAGATTTTGATGAATTTATTCGTGCAATTGGATTGGAGATCGAGCAAGCTCAGGTAAAACTAATCTCTGCGGCCAATATCCAAATGTTGTTGCATTATTGGAAAATTGGCAGTTTCATACTTTATAGCCAAAAAAGTTTGGGTTGGGGAAGTAAGGTAATTGATAAAATATCGAAAGCCATCCGGGAAAAATATCCTGAAAAGAAGGGCTATTCTCCAAGAAACCTTAAATATATGTGTCAGTTTGCCAGATTATATCCCTTAGAGATCTTGGAAATGCTTCTTTTTGCTGACAAAGAATTGGAAGTCCCTACCATTGAAAATGTTATATCTGTTACAAAAGCCTTAGATGAATATAAAATTGGGCAGGAGGCTCCTGCCCAAATACAATTGGCTAATTTAGAGGATGATGTAATTGTGCAGGAGGTTCCTGCGCAAATTAAAGATATAACAGAAATGTTAACTGTGGTCACCCATCAGGCTGTAAGTCAAATCGAGACCGATTTTATTTGTTCTCCTGTTTCTAAAATTAACTGGGCAAGCCATATGGTTCTGCTTGACAGTAAATTGTCTTTAGGTGTCAGATATTGGTATATGAAACAATGTGTTGAATTTGGCTGGAGTAGCAATGTCCTTAAAATGCAGATAGAAAACAATTTATTCCAGCGGCAAATAGAAAACCAAAAGGTCAATAATTTTGCGGCAACACTTCCCAAGCCTCAAAGTGATCTGGCAAATTATCTTTTAAAAGACCCGTATATATTTGACTTAGCTGGAGCCAAAGAGCGTGCCGATGAACGGGATATTGAAGAACAACTGGTGACACATGTTACCAAATACCTTTTAGAAATGGGAACAGGTTTTGCCTTTGTTGCCCGACAAAAACATTTTCAAATTGGCAACAGTGATTTTTACGCTGATTTGATTCTTTACAATATCAAACTACACGCTTATGTAGTAATAGAGTTAAAAGCAACTCCTTTTAAGCCTGAGTATGCGGGACAACTCAATTTTTACATCAATGTAGTAGATGATAAAATGCGGGGAGAACAAGATCATAAAACCATTGGCTTGTTACTTTGCAAGGGAAAAGACGAGGTAATGGCCCAATATGCATTATCCGGGTATAATCAGCCTATCGGCGTAAGTGATTATCAACTAAGTAAAGCTATCCCCGAAGATTTGAAATCGGCATTACCTACTGTAGAAGAGGTAGAGGAAGAGTTATCACATCTACTTGGTGACAAGGCAGACACAGGCAAGGATGAATAAAATGGAAACACGTGATATACATACTTTTAT